>DATJYL010000076.1 GCA_035499655.1 Pirellulales bacterium | reverse complement strand
CGAGACGAATTTGGCGTGGCTAAGGATTCTAAGACCGAAACATACGTGGCGCTGCGCACGCAGGTCGATCTCTGGCGCTGGGCAGGCGTGCCGTTTCTGCTGCGCACCGGGAAGCGTTTGCCCAAACGGGCCACCGAAATTGCCATTCGGTTCAAAGATCGTCAACTTCGCCATACGCCCACCATGGAAGTGGAAATGGACGGCGTTGGGGCGATTAATACTGAACCGAACGTCCTGGTGTTCCGCATTCAGCCCGATGAAGGCATCAGTTTGTCGTTTGTCACCAAGCAACCGGGAATGGGTTTCTCGCTGCAGCCCGTGCGGATGGAATTTGATTACGAGCAAGCGTTTCATGTCGGCCTGCCCGAAGCGTACGAACGGCTGTTGCTGGATGCCATCAAGGGCATTCCGCTGTTGTTCATGCGGTCCGACGAAGTTGATGCGCAATGGGAATTCATTACTCCCATTATCGAAGTCTGGCAAAAACAACCGCCCCCGACGTTTCCCAATTACGAAGCTGGCAGTTGGGGGCCGGCCGAAGCCGACAAACTTGTCGCCGATCGTCAAGGCAAATGGCGCGACCCGTAAGAATAGAATCAAAAAACCTCGAACGGCGGAAGTAATACCAACCAGAAAGCCGCTTCTGTCGGCCGCGAATTCATAAGGAGTACAAATATGCAACTCGGAATGATCGGTCTGGGCCGAATGGGGGCCAACATGGTCCGCCGCCTGATGAAAAACGGACATCAATGCGTGGTGTTTGATGTCAATCCGGCCGCGGCCGATTCGCTTGGCAAGGAAGGCGCCGTGCCGGGTCACACCATCGAAGAGTTTCTCGCCAAGCTTACCAAGCCGCGCGCCGTGTGGTTGATGGTGCCGGCGGGCGTGGTTGATCAAACTCTGGCCATGCTGACGCCAAAATTGGATCAAGGCGACATACTGATCGACGGCGGAAATTCGTACTACGTTGACGATATACGCCGCTCTAAAGAGTTGCAAAACCGCGGTATTCGCTACGTCGATGTCGGCACCAGCGGCGGCGTGTGGGGGCTGGAACGCGGTTACTGCATGATGATTGGCGGACCCACTGATTCGGTCGTGCATCTCGATCCCATTTTCAAAACCCTGGCCCCGGGTGTGGGCAACATTGACCGCACTCCGGGGCGCGAAAAAATGAAGGGGACTGCTGAACTTGGCTATCTCCACTGCGGTCCCAGCGGCGCCGGACATTTTGTGAAAATGGTGCACAACGGCATTGAGTACGGTCTGATGGCAGCTTATGCCGAAGGGTTGAACGTACTCAAGCACGCCAACGTGGGCAAACAAGATCGCACGACTGATGCCGAAACCACGCCGTTGCGGAACCCCGAACTTTATCAATACGATTTGAACTTGCCCGATATCGCCGAGGTCTGGCGGCGCGGCAGCGTGATTGCGTCGTGGCTGTTGGATTTGACCGCGGCTGCGCTGGCGCAGGATGCGAGACTTTCCTCTTTCACCGGTCATGTTTCCGATTCCGGTGAGGGGCGCTGGACTATTCAAGCGGCTGTGGATGAAGGCGCACCCGCGCCAGTGCTAAGCACGGCGTTGTACCAACGGTTTACTTCCCGCGGGGCCGATGACTTCGCCGATAAACTGCTGTCGGCCATGCGTTTTCAATTCGGCGGCCACATGGAGAAGAAAGGATGATTCTCGCTGGCGACATCGGCGGCACGTCCACGCGCCTGGCTCAATTTCAAATTCAAGCGGGCCGGCTTGCGCCTCTCTCGCCGCCGCAAAAGTTTCCGAGCCGTCAGCACAAAGGGCTGGACGAAATTGTGCAAGCTTTTGTCGCCGCGCAAAAAGCAGCGGGACAAAACCAGCCGATCGAACATGCCGCTTTCGGCATAGCCGGGCCGGTGCGCGATGGAAAAGTTCACACCTCTAATTTGCCGTGGATGGTCGATTCCACGCAGTTAGCCGCGGAATTAGGGCTTGCTGCGAAAAACGTCCATTTGCTCAACGATTTGGAAGCAAACGCACACGGGATTCCAGCATTGGGCGCCAACGATTTCGTCACGCTCAATACTGGTCAATCCGATCCGCGTGGCCATGCGGCAATCATTTCGGCCGGCACCGGTTTGGGCGAAGCGGGAATTTTTTTCGATGGGGAGCTGTTGCATCCCTTTGCCTGCGAAGGCGGGCACGCCGATTTTGCCCCGCGCGATTCGCTGGAAGCGGAATTGCTGTTGCATCTGAAGGATAAATTCGCCCAGGACAGCGCTGGACACGTCAGTTGCGAACGAGTGCTTTCCGGTCCCGGTTTGCGGAATATCTACGAGTTTTTGCGAGACACCGGTCTTGGGCAGGAAAGTGCCGAGCTGGCTGCTGCGATTGCAGCCGGTGATCCTGCGGCGGTCATCTCGAAAGCCGCGCTTGACGGCTCCAGTCCTTTGTGCGTTCAGGCGATGGACATGTTCGTCGCCTTTTATGGCGCCGAAGCGGGAAATTTGGCGCTGAAAATGATGGCCACTCGGTGCGTGTACATTGGCGGAGGAATTGCACCGCGGATCATCAGCAAGTTGCGCGCCCCACGATTTTTAGACACCTTTTGCAATAAAGGCCGCCTCAAGTCGTTGCTGCAGATGATTCCCATCCAAGTCATCATGAACGATCTTACGGCTCTGTTTGGTGCTGCACGCTTTGCGGCCGTGCAGGCTAAACTGCTGCCATCTTGGTCCGGCTAAGCCTGCCACGGCGAATGCAGCGCCTTAACTTTAGCGAGCTGCTGCAGCTGGCAACTGCTATTGTTTTTGAACCGCTGGCTGGGTGATAATGACCCTGCTGTGCGAAAACCGTAATGAGAAAAGCGTCTCATTTTGCGCTAGTGAATGTATAAAACTGGGACAGCCGAAGGAGATTTGAAAGCAGCAGCTCGTTAATTCCCCCAGATTTTTCATCTTATCGGTTGCGGTACGGATTTTGCTAGTCATAATGGAACGATTAGCAGAGGCTCGCGCGGTCGGAACAGATCTCAAGGCACGGAGAGGAGGGTACAGGGATGTCGGTAGGCGCTCTCGTCGTCAGTTTTGATTTTGAAATGGGTTGGTCGCTGCGCAGATCTCCCCAGATCACGCCGCAGTTCGCTGTTCTCGACGCCATGCGCGACGTCGTGCCGCGGATGCTGGAGATATTAAATCGCTATCAGATTTCAGCCACCTGGGCAACCGTTGGGCACTTGCTGCTCCGGCCTCAGGATTGTCCGGGCGGACGCTTTTCCTACGATTTGCCGCAGCCCCGCTTTTCCTGGTTTCGCGGTGATTGGTTCAGCGGCATTCCTCGTTTTGGCGAGCAAGGTTGGCAATGGTTTTACGCTCCCGACTTGGTGGAGCAAATCGTCAACGCTGACACGTATCAAGAATTGGGCACTCATACGTTCAGTCACATTGATGTAGGTGACCGCGGTTGCCCGAAAGAACTCGCCCGAGCGGAATTCAAGCTCTGTCAGGATTTGGCCCGGAACTGGGGACGCACCTTGCACAGCGTTGTATTTCCGCATAATTTTGCAGGCCATTTGGATGCCCTGGAAGAAACCGGTTATCACTGCTACCGGGGTGAAAATAATGAATGGTATTGGTTTGGTCTGGGTCCCAACGGAGTGCTGCACCCCAAGCTGGCGAGATTGTTCTTGCAGCCCTTGCGCTATGTCGACGAACGCTGGCCGATGACGCCTACACTGGCTGCGGTCCGGCGCTCTGGCAATTTATGGCAAATCCCGCACAGCATGTTTTTCTCTGGATTCGACGGCATTTCCAAGCACATTTCGGCCGCCGATCGGGTGCGTCGCGCCAGCCTGGGTATGCGTCGAGCCGCAAAACTCGGACGCGTGTTCAGTTTGTACACGCATCCGGAAAATCTGATTCGCGGGTCCGATCAATTGCTCGGAGCCTTCGACAAAATCTGCCACGAAGCCGCCGAGTTGCGCGAAGCCGGTAAATTGGATATCCTAACGATGGAAGATGTGGCCGCCCGCATGCAAGCCGCTCACAATAAAACCTACGAGCCCGAATCTGTTCCCGTTCTGCTTCGAGCCGCATCCTGAGGATTGCCTCGCGCTGGGTTGCAGCCTGACAAACCGTTCGTCACAGGCAGGCTGATGGAATGAACGCTACACCGTCGTGGCCATCGCCGCAGCAACCGTCGGCTGTTAGGGAAGAGGGTGCGCAAACGGCCCCATCCACCGATCGCTCGGCAGCGGCAGAATCTAATTGTTCTACATTTCCCCGCCTGGTTGTCTTGGCCGCGGATAGCGCGTCGGGGCGTTACTATGTGCGCGAGTTAGAGCGAAACTTCGACTTGGCTGCCATCGTATGGGAACAATCCAGTCGAAAGCGAACGCTACGAATGGTGCTCCGACGGGCTCGCAAGCTAGGCTGGTTTTACCCTTTCGACCGCATGCTTCTGGGAATTTACGCCCGTTGTGCCATGCGCCCGGCAGCTCAGGCTTCTGATGCCTGGCGCGAAGAGCAATCGGCCCGAAATTATCAACCGCGCTGTCCGCAGTTAGCGGTGACTTCGATAAATGACGAGGCGGTCGTCGGGCTGTTGCAACAATCCCGCCCCGACCTTGTTTTGGTCTGGGGAACTTCCATTATTCGCCGAACTGTGCTCCAGGCAGCGGGCTGTTTTGTGAATGTGCATGCGGGTATTACCCCACTGTATCGCGGGGCACATGGCGCCTTCTGGGCGGCGATGAACAATGACCAAGCTCACTTGGGCATTACGTTACACCGGGTGGACGAGGGCATCGACACAGGCCGCATTTTGCAGCAGACGCTGGTGTCGTTTGATCCGGCGAACGACAACCTGCTAACCTTGGCTGCCAAGCAAACGGTGGCAGGCGCACAAACTGCCATACAATGGCTGCTGGAACACCGGCTTGATTTTGCTACCGACCCCGGCGTGGCTCCGCCACAAGGTAAAAGCAAACTGTATTACTCGCCTGGTTTCAGCGATTACCGCCGCTTCGAACGGCTTATGCGGCGCGGCCGAATGGCCGATTCGCATCTGTGACCCCCAGGGCTGAGTTTTTCCGTCGGTCTCGGTGCAAAAGTCTCTTGCGGTGCTCATCGACGGCACCGATTTTCTTTTTGAACCCCCCCATGCACACGCTTGAATGCAGCTTAATTCAGCGACGGATCGGACGGTTGGTGCTTCAGCTTAATGCCCGCAATCCGCGTGGTGGCCGACAGCACGCGGCAGACCTCTTCCCATAAATCATCTTGTGGCCAAAAGGCATGCTCCTGTTGTGCGGGCGAATTGAACCAAGCCCCTTCCTTCATTTCCGCTTCCAATTGACCGGACTGCCAGCCCGCATAACCAGCGTAGAATCGGGCCGCTTTACTCGGTTTGAGCACCAAATGCTCCAGTTTTTCTTTATCGGCCGCAAAGTAGAGATTCGGCAGCACTTCGCTTTCCGCCAAAAACTCTTCGGTGTGAATGGCCATCAGCGGGCCCGGGCACGGGCCGCCGTGATGAATGACGGCGTCAGTTTCGCAGGGTGTTGTGCTCACCTTATCCCAAATATGTTTTAAAGGAGTGTCGCTTGGGCGATTCAGAATCAAACCAAACGCTCCCTCTTCGTTGTGCCGCACCACGAGCACCACGGACCGAAAGAAATTCGGATCCCCCAGCTTCGGTGAAGCCACGAGCAAATGTCCCTGAAGAAACGACATAATCCACCAGTCACCCGACACTCGGCAAGAAAATCCAGCCCCGCCGCCAAGCACTCGATACAACCACCATGCTTGAATCTACCATCATGGTAGAGCAGTTGCACGAGTGGGTCAAAGATGCGATGCTTTTCCGTTAGTAACGCACACCTCGTTCAATTCCTTCGGGAAGGCTCTAATGATGAGCAAAACTCGCTTATGTTCTATTTTTCTGTTGCTCATCGTTTCGCGCACGGTGTGGGCTCAGCGTGAGGGTGCGCCAGGCGCCACGACCCAGCCGACTGCGTCCGTGCCCAAGCACTTGACCGTGGCCCAGGCGTTGGTAGCGCACCTTGATCTAACCAACACCAATTACAACCACGGCGCGCCTCAAGTCTCGTTCGTTGCTCCCTACCAATCTCACGCCGATTGCAGTGGGTTTATCGATTCGCTGTTGCAATACTCCTATGGATATACCAAGGATCAATTCAAAAAATGGTTGAGTTCCAGCCGCCCCAGCGCCAAGCGCTACCACGATGCCATCGTGGAGCAGAAGGGCTTTACTTTGATTCCTCACGTGCAAGACATGTTGCCGGGCGATATTTTGGCGGTGAAGTATTTGACTCGCACCGACAACACCGGTCACGTCATGCTGGTCGCCGACCGCCCGCTGAAAATTCAGCCCCAAGATCCGGTTTTGCCCGGCATGCAACAATGGATGGTAACCGTTATCGACAGTTCTGAATCGGGTCACGGCCCCACCGATACCCGGCATGACCGCGGTCCCAACGGCAAGGACCATGACGGTGTCGGCCAAGGCGTCTTGCGTATTTACACCGACGGGCAAGGACAGATAACAGGCTTTAGCTGGAGTGCCTCGGCAAAATCCGAATTTAAGAATCCCAGCGACGAGCATCTGGTTATCGGCCGGCTTCAACCAAATTTCCAACCGGAATAAGTTCGCTTGCGTATCGCGGTTTAGACGGCCGGAGGCAGGTTCCGCCGATGTCGGTAACTTCCAATGGATCGGGCGTTCCAAGCGTCGTTTACCAACTCTTTGTGATTGCTTTTTCTTTTTCCCACGGCCGATTCAATCGCGCCCTGCCTCCGTCACGGGCGCAAAAATCGGTTTATCCTGAACTGTGGTACTTGGCCAGCAGCTATGTTCCCCGTGGGCTGGATGTTAGAATAGGTACGGTTAGGCACAATTGCCGTTTTATTAAATTGTTAGCCAGTAACTTCTCGATTTGGCTCTTCCGGCGCCGGCAAGAACCGCCGGAACGGCAAGTGGTCGTTCTTTATACGAAACAATTTCAACCGCGAGGAATGTGTTCATGTCTACACAGTATTGCAAAGCTCATTTTGCGTTGGCCCTGGCCATGGTGGCGCTATTGCCAAGGATTCTGGAACGTGCGGCTCAGGCGCAAACCACGCCGGCGGTTGGCACATCATCGGGCGCGGTACCATCGGCCACCTCCTCTGGAGTTACTTCACCGCCCACGAATCCATTTACCTCGGATTGGCTCATCGGCAACTCGGTATCGGATGCGAGCAGTCCGCAGTACCAAGAAGTGAACGATGCCATTACCCGGTTTCGTAATCAAGACATCTCCGGGGCACGCGAACTATTGAGCCGGGTCCGGGAGAAAAACCCGAAAATCCCACCCGTGGAAGTTATGATGGCCCGGCTGTGGGCTGCGGCTGGTCAGTTTAATAATGTTCACGCCGAATTGGAAAAAGCCGTGATGGCTTATCCCAATGACCCTGATGCCTATCTGTATTTTTCCGAACTGGCCCTGGCAGAACATCGAGTGACGGACGCCGAATCGGACTTGTTGCAAGCCAAATCGTTGATTGAAAAAATCAGCGAAAGTTCAAAGCGGAAGCGAAATTTCGATATTCGATTGAATTCTGGGTTGGCCGCTGTAGCGGAAAACCGCAACCAGTGGGAAACAGCGCTACCTTATTTGAAATCGTGGATGGATTTAGACCCCGACAATGCGCTGGTTCATGCGCGCATGGGCCGCACCTTATTCGAACTTGGCAAACCTAAGGAAGCTTACAACGAATATGAAGCGGCGCAGAAAATCGATTCGAAATCGATCAACCCTTATATTGCGTTAGCCGGATTGTACGAACAAGCGAAGGATCACGACAACGCCACCAAATCGATCAGTTACGCCGTGCAGAAGAATCCCAAGGACCCGGTCGTGCAATTACAGGCGGCTCGTTGGGGAATGGCCACCAATCAACTCAATGAAGCGCAAAAGTACGCTGACGCAGCGCTGAAGATCGATCCCAAATCACTTGACGCCAAGATTCTCCTCGGCGAAATCGCGCGTATCACCGGCGACTTGACCACAGCCGAAACGTTGCTGGAGCAAGCCGTGGCCCAGGCCCCACTGAACATTGAAGCGAGCAATCAGCTGGCCCTCGTTTTGATCGAACAAAACGATAAAGACAAAAAGGACCGTGCCCAGCAAATCGCGGAACTCGATCTTCGGGCCACCACGCAAGGCGATCGGGCTAACCCGGAAATCGCCGCCACCTACGCTTGGGTGTTATACAAGTTGGGCGACACGGCAAAAGCCGAGGAAATTTTGAATAAAGTCCTCGCCACGGGCAGCATCAGCCCCGACACTGCTTTTTACGTGGGAAAAATCTTGCAAGATCGCGGCAAAACCGATGTGGCAATCAACGTGTTGGAACAGGCTTTGACCAGTCCCGCACCGTTTGCTCAGCGCCAGGCCACAGCCGAATTGCTCTCTCAGTTGAAGAAGGAAAAAGAGCAAAAGGATAAGGATAAAGACAAGAGCGGCGCCACAGTTCCCTCTGGCGGTAGTAAGTAAGCAGCCGGAGATGAGGGCGGATGTTAAAACTGGCCGGGTACACAAATCGTCTGCGCGCAAAAAAAAGATCATGGCATGCCGATCCATCGTCGTGCCATGATCTTTATCCTGAAACGGAACAACCCTGCTAGCTTTGGCGGTTCCGTCCTCCCGACATAGTCGTACTGTACTTATCGGGCGTGCCGCCTTCCGGGCATTAACACAATCTGCCGAGTTTGCACGCCACGAACAGGGTGATGGATACGCAATGGGGAGACAGCGGCTGAACCGACCCCTTCAAACCAACGTCTTCCGTTTATCTCCCGCCATTCCTAGCCCCCAGTTTCCTGATCCGCATCGGACGAAATCGGCGGTTTTCCTTCCACAGCGTGCAAAACCGTCGGCGTCGGCGGCGATTCCAATGCAGGTTCCAGCTTCTGTCGGGAGATGCCGTTGGGCTTCTTTTCGTCACGTGCAGTACCGGCATTTTGCGGGCTATTTTCACTGTTTTCCGGAACAAAATTGTATTCCCGTTGCCAGCGATTATTGTGTCGGCGGTCGCTCACCAGCGTTTGCCCAAACCCATTTCTGCTACTGACATGGACGAGTGATCCGCTCCCATCGAATTCACTGCCGTTGAAGTCGCCTTTCTTTGCCCCGCCAAAATTGTCTCGCTCAGAGTTATAAGCGGCAGATGCGGAAGGGCCAGCAAACTTAGGCCCGGCTTTGTAAGAAGATGTTTGTGAGGAGGTCGCGTTGGTAGTGTTGGAATTAGACCCTTTGCCGTTAGACGCACCGTTGTTAAATCGGTGAAAACCACCCGGAATTTGCCCGGTGGGCGTCATGGACGGCACCGGTGGCCAGGTTTTCAGCGGCATGCCCTCGGCATTTGGATTCCATCCGCCGCGGCCCCATCCACCGTAAACGCCAATCGGCACCTGCATCGGCGGAAAGCCGATATTTTCGCCGTTATGAAAGTTCGTGAACATCTCGATGGCCTCGGCGCGGACCGCCAGGGAGGCCAAAATTGTGGTCGAAAGGATTATCAATCGGTACATAATTCAACTCCGGGTAATGAACGGGAGGAAAGCGATCGGATTAGCCAGGGTCAAGGATCAGAGGTCGCAGTTGATGCGCTAAAAAATGCGCCAACTTTTGACGTCCGACCCCTGCCCGCGGCTTGCTGGCTTTCGAAGTCGCTGATAACTCCGCCCCGCACAGAAACCCGAAGTTGGTGGAAACTTCATCCACATGGGCTCGCAGGTTGATTACTGCGGCGGGCGATTGGGGCGGACGGTTAAGCATTCCCTACCCAGGCGGCAAAGCAACCGCAAACGTTGCTTTTTTTCAACAAGGCAAGGTTTCCCTGATCCGAAAGGTTTGCCTATAACGAATATGCGGCCTACCGCCGATGGTTTGGCCAGGGACGATCCAATGGAGTGGATTGAGTCTATAACCCTTGATTCCACTGACTTCCACGCATTGAGAATTCACAGTTGCCCATGCAAGCTTTCCAGACCAGCCCGAGCAACTTACTGTTCGCGGTCGCTGCCACGGCTTTGCCAAGTGATTTCAGCGACTTTCTGAAAGTATTTTTGACCGTCACGCTCCTGGCACTATCGGCGATCATTTTGCGACATGGCTTGCAGCAGGTTCGTGGAACCACGTTGATGGCCCCCATCGTTTGGACCTGTGTTTCACTACTGGCTTTGGCGACCATGCTGGTGCTGAATTCGCAAACCATGATGGATGGGCATCTGGCAGGCGATTTATCGCTGGTAGCTCTCGTATCCACATTTTGTCCGCTGATCTCGTTGTTGGGCGCCAAACGACCGCAGCATGCCATTTGGCAATGGATTGTATTCAGCTTTTGGATCATTGCGGCGTTGCCGGCGCTGCAATCGCTGGCCATGGATCCCGCGGAAAAACTGGAAGTGCCAATCGTGTGGCAATGCTTTTATGCGGCGTTGCTGTTGCTGGGTTGCGTCAATTATTTGCCCACTCGGTATGCGATCGTGAGTTTACTGGCGGCGGCGGGTCAAGTCTGGCTCTTCTCGCGGTTCTTGCCCGTACCGATTGCGCTTCGCACCACCGACCCGTTGCCTGGTATTGCCTTGCTCTGCGCAGCCGTGTGTGTGGCGCCGCTGGCTGGGCGGTTTCCATCGCTCAGACAACGAGGATGGAAAAACTCGTTAAGTCCGCTCTCCGGCTGGACCCAGGTCTGGCTCGATTTCCGCAATGCTTACGGTTTGCTGTGGAGCGAGCGCGTCAGGCAGCGCATCAATTCACTGTTGGATTCTTCCGACGCGCCAGTGTGGCTGGAGTGGAATGGGTTTCACTTCGCACTGCCGGAGGCCGATCAAATTCCAGATGTCGCTTCGCAACCGCCTGGCAGCCGTCCGAGGGCCGTCACAACTGAGCAAGTCGAAACGCATTTGCGACAGACGTTCGCCGCCGCGGAGCCGGGCATTCGCAATCTGCTGCGCCGCTTTGTGTCCAACCCCTGGATCGACCGCCGACTGAATAGCATTTGTCAGCCTGACCCCAGCACCGTACAATGCGATGCAACATAAAGCGGTTCAACCCTGCCGGCGATCTAGCGATGCCCGTCTGTAGCCCCGGCAAGATATTAATTTGGTTTCTTCACGGAGAACCTGCCATGAATGAAGACCTCGACAAGGTGATGAGCGACATTGAAAGTTCAGCATCGGAATGCTGTGCCGAAATGCGCGAAAAAGCCGCCGAACTGTGCAACAGCGTGGAAGACTTCGTGCGGCACGAACCGATGAAATCGGTCGTGATTGCCGCCGGATTAGGTCTCGTCGCAGGGTTATTGCTTTCTCGACGGTAAGCGGCGCTGATCGCTGTTCCTCCCCTAATCGGTTTCATTGCTCTATGCCGGACGACGGCGCGATACCTCCGCACGATGCAGCCAATACTTCGTCGCCACACGCGACCGATGACCAGCGCACAACGGAGCCCACGGGTCCTGACGCGCTGGCCGAATCGCTCCAACGCATCGCCGAAGCCCGAGAATACTTTGCCCACCTGCTGGCTGCGGAAATCGAGCGCTTCAAGCTGCGCCTGCGCAAAGCGGCAATGTGGGCCATTGTCGGGCTGACCGCGTTGGTCTTGCTGTTGGCCCTGTTGGTGGCGGCCACCGGAGTGTTGCTAGCCGGATTGGCGGAATTGATCGGATCATTGTTGGGTGGCCGCCTATGGTTGGGCGCAGTACTGGTCGGCGGCGGGGTGCTCCTGATCGGTGTTTTGGCTCTGGGCTGGGGATTGTGGGCGTGGCAGGCTTCGGCCTTCGACGCCGTGCGTCAGCGCTTCGCCGCCCGGAAGCGCCGCCAGCAAGGCCGCTTCGGTAAATCGGTGGATTCCGCCGATGACCATCACGACGATCCCAAACCCGATCGATGACGCCTTAGCGGTCTTTTCGCTCTGGTCTTGGACCGCCTTGGTAATTCAGCAGCCATGCTGCAATCTTCTGGGCCAGCGCTGTCTGGCCTTGCGAGCGCGCCAACTCGGCAGCCTTTTGCGCCGCCGCCTGAGCCGCTGCTGAATGGTTCAATTGAGAATTCGCCAACGCCAAATAAAAATAGGTATTGGCGTCAAGAGGATTTAATTGCTCGGCCAGTTGAAACTGTTTCATCGCCTCCTGGGTCCGTCCCATGTTACCCAGGGCTACTCCCAAATTACTATGTGCCGCCGCACAGTAGGGATCGTTTCGGAGCGTTTTGCAGAGTTGATCGATCGCCTCCTGCGTCCGATCCAGCCTCATCAATGCCACGCCCAAATTACTGCCCGCCTCGCTGTAATCGCTATCGAGTTGTAGGGCTTGTCTGAATTGTTCAATGGCCGGTTGCAATTCGTCCGATTGCATCAGCATCAACCCTAAATTGCCGTGGGCCGCAGCGTCTTTGGGATTGATTTTCAGTGCCTCTTGAAATTGTTCCTTGGCTTCCTGAAACCGGTCAGCCTTCGATAACACATGGCCGAGATTATTGTGCGCGACGCCATCACCAGGCTGGGTTTCAATCGTATCTTTCCACAGTGTGATGCCGTCCTGATAAGCGGCCAGGCGGTGGATGTCGAGCAGGCAGCAGGCCAGCGCCAGGGTCAGCGCGGCCGAGCCGACGACGGCCAGAATGCGCCCGTCGACAACCCGCCATCGCTCCTTCGTTCGGGGTACAGCACGCGGGACAGCG
>DATJYL010000075.1 GCA_035499655.1 Pirellulales bacterium | reverse complement strand
GGGTCTGCAAATGAAGTCTGCTTCCAAACCGACCGTCAGAATGCCAGCCGTTGGCCAGTTGCTTTGCGTCGGCCGGCAGTGGGGGCAAATCCAGCTTCGGGTCCGCACTGTAGCCAAATGAGTCAAATAATTCGGTCATGTTTCCCATATCGTCCATGTCGAACATGGCCAGATCTGTCTTCTCGGGCGATTTTTGTTCTTTGCCGTCTTTGTCAATGTCGGTCGATGCGCTGACCATCCGAAAAAGCACGCGATAGCTGCCGCTGTCGTTGCCGCGAAGCACGTCGAACTCCCAATGTCCTTCGCTGCGGTATTTGCTTCCATCGCTGTACAGGTCGTCTCCGCTTCCCTCATAATTTAGTTGCTAGCCCACCTGCAATTTGTAGCGGGGCAGCGGCGCGGCGGAATCGTCGGCGCAAATTCCGACTGTCGCGCCCAGCAGCAAGAACAATCCAACAGAAAAAACACCTGCCGGGGAAATCCAAGCCAGACGCCGCAACATGATATTTGCTCCGCACTATTCTTCCACGCGCTGGTGGCGGACAATTTCCCCCTCCACCATGTAAATCACATCCTCGGCCACGTTGGTAGCGGTGTCAGCCAGCCGCTCTAAGTGTTTGGAAACCGAGTTGAGCTTCAGCAAATACTCTACGCGATTGGGGTGTTTGCGGATGGCGTCCATAATTTGGTCTCGAATGCGTTGCCGCGCTTGGTCCACTTCGTCGTCCTCGCCGCGCACTTGCCGAGCCAGCGCCGGGTCGGCGTTCACTAGCGCGTCCAAGCTTTGCTTGACCATGGTTTGCGCTTTGGCGGCCATGCTGCGGAAATCGATGGGTAAATCCATCGGTTCGGCTTTCGACAAATACACCACTCGCTTGGCGATGTTTTGGGCTAAATCGCCCATCCGCTCCAGGTCGTTGTTGATTTTGAGCACGGCCACGACAAACCGCAAATCGGTGGCCACCGGCTGATACAGCGCCAAGATTTTCAAGCACTCTTCCTCTACATCCACTTCCATGCGGTCGATCTCGTTGTCGGCGTCAATAATTCTTTTCGCCAACTGGGCATCGCGGTTAATCAGCGCGGCAATGGCCTTGGCGATTGCTTCCTCCACCAGCGTGCCGACATAGAGGATTTTTTGCTTGAGAACTTCGGTCTGTCGTTGGATGTGCTTGGTCATGGCGGAGAAATGACGAAATATCGAAAGGTCTAAATGACGGAACGTCGAATACCCTGGCTAGACCAAACTTCGATGTCGATAAGAACACGTCATTTAGTCATTCAGACATTTCGTCATTGGGTCATTATACGCCATTCTATCCAAACCGGCCTGTCACGTAATCCTCGGTTTCCTTCAGGATTGGCTTGGTGAAAATATCCCGCGTCGGGCCGTATTCCAGCAGGCGGCCCAGGTACATGAACGCCGTGTAGTCGCTGGCGCGGGAGGCTTGCTGCATGTTGTGCGTGACCATCAACACGGAGTAGGAGCCCCGCAGCTCCTGGATTAGATCCTCGATTTTGCCCGTCGCAATGGGGTCCAGCGCCGAGCATGGTTCGTCCAGCAACAACACTTCCGGCTCGGCGGCAATGGCCCGGGCAATGCACAAACGCTGCTGCTGGCCGCCGGAAAGCTTCAGCGCACTTTCGTGCAGGTCTTTGTGGACTTCGTCCCACAGTGCGGCCCCGCGCAGGCTGCGCTCGCAAACCTCGTCCAACAGGCCGCGGTCGCGCTCACCGTCGATGCGCAGCGAGTAAACCACGTTCTCGTAAATGCTCATGGGGAAAGGATTGGGCTTTTGAAACACCATTCCCATCCGCTTGCGAAGCTCGATGACGTCGACCGCGGTGTGATAAATGGAATCGCCGTTGAGCGACATGTCTCCTTCAATCCGAACATGCGTCAACAGGTCGTTCAGCCGGTTCACGCTCCGCAACAACGTCGATTTGCCGCATCCCGACGGCCCCACCAGCGCCGTCACTTTATTGCGCGGAATCGCCATGCTGATGTTGTGCAGCGCGTGCTTGGCCCCATACCACAGGTTAAAGTCGTCGATTTGCAGTACTGGCTCTTCCTTGGCCACCGCGGCATGCGTTTCCGTCGGAACGGCATCCCCCTGGGCAATGGCTGCCAGCCGTCCCGTGGCCAACGGTTCGCTAACCCCCACAAGCGTTGGAGAAACCGTGGACGAGCCGTTCGGCAGCGCTGCGTCTTCCGACAACGATGGCGGCTCGTGGGACGATTCTCTCCCCGACATCGGGTTGGGACCGGGCGACATTGAACTGGAACTGAGCGATGACACGAATTCCTCAACCGGGGTGAAAATCGTTGGAAACTCAACTCATGCGATATGCAACTCTAAAACTGCGTGAGCACAAAACGCTTGCGCAACTTGGAACGCAAGTATACTGCGGTGATGCTCAGCATGGCTACCATCACAATCAGCAATAACGTGGTTGTGAAGACCATTGGTTTGGCAGTCTCGGCATTCGGGCTTTTGAAGCCGACGATGTAAATCTGATACGCCAGGTGCATGAAACTCCGCTCCGGATGCACGTACGGAAACACGCCGTCGACCGGCAACGAGGGGGATAAATCTTTCACTCCCACCAACAGCAACGGAGCCACTTCGCCGGCGCCGCGGGCCATGGCCAAAATCATTCCTGTCATAATGCCGGGCATCGCCCGGGGAAGCACAATGCGGCGGATGGTTTGCCATTTGCTTCCGCCGCAGGCATAGGAGCCTTCCCGCATCGAGTTGGGGACCGCCGCCAGAGCCTCTTCGGTGGCGACAATCACAACTGGAAGCGTCAACAGGGCCAATGTGAACGATGCCCACATAATGCCGCCGGTGCCGAAGGTGGGCGTCCCCTCGGACAGGGCGGCGCGAAAAAACAACTGATCGATCGATGCGCCGATCACATAACAGAATAGCCCCAGCCCGAACACCCCGAACACAATGCTGGGCACGCCTGCCAGGTTGTTGATCGAAATGCGAATGGCGCTGACAATGGCCCCCGCCTTGGCATATTCGCGCAAATACAACGCCGCCAACACGCCAAACGGCACAACCAAGACCGACATAATCAGCGTCATCGCCACCGTGCCCCAAATGGCCGGAAACACGCCTCCTTCGGTGTTCGATTCGCGCGGATCGGCCGTCAAAAATTCCCACCAACGCGAAGCATAAACGCCAAGCTTGCCCGCCAGCGACAGACGATTGGCCGGGTAAGCCCGCATGATGTCGGCCAGCGGCAACTCCAGCGGCGATCCAGCGGCGGTGGTCAGATGAAGTGCGTAGCGAGCGTTTTCGGCTTCCAAGGCTTTTATTTGGTCGGTAATTTTGGCTTTCTCGGCGACGGCCTGAACTTCCACACTGTCGTACGTTTTTTGCTTGGTCTCGACCGCCGTTGTCGCGCTTTGAATGGCCGCGCCTTCGCCGGGATGATCGCGCTGTAAATCTTTCAGATTGAGTTGAGCGCCCACCAAAGCCAGCCGAGCGGAACGTTCTCTGCGGTCGATCGCCCCCCGGTCGTTCCGATCCAGCGAAACGCTTAGTCGCCACCGGCTCAACACCTCGCCATGAAGTTCGTTGTACTTGCTCCACACTTCTTCGGGGCCATTCGCGACCGATTTACCATCCCCAGTCAATTCGGCGGGCGTGCCATAACTGCGGCCCCCGTCGAAACGTTCCACCACGATGGCCCACTCGGGATGCGATTGCGATTGAATGGCAAAATCGTTGACCCACATCGCGCGACTGCCCGCAAAGTCGACAGCGGCGGTGCGGCCGGTCCAAATCAATTGGCGACGCAACAACCCGTCGTGGGAAGCCATTTCTGCCTGCGCCTTGGCGAATAAATCCGGAGCGTGCTGCTTCAGATCGTCCAAAAACGTCGGCTCGGGTTTGAAGGTTTCGGAGCGGCTGATCTCGCCCAGCAATGTGGTAGCCGGGCCGGCGCCGTCGCTCTTGACTTCAAGCTGCACCAGCGGAGCAGGCCAAAAAGTTTGCAGGCCTTCATACAGCACAAGCATCAACAGTCCGATGATCATCAACAAGGCCGTAGCCAAGGCGCCGCCGGTAAGCCACACCAGGGGCGCACCGTGGGCCGAAAGCGTGGTGTGGGCCGATGACACGCGATGCTTGGGCATGCGGATTTGCCGACGAATACCGGCAGCTGTTGGTGGAACGGCCTCTGACATCCGCGACGGAAGAGTCGTAGGCTGTGTATCCCCCGCGGTTGGTGCAGAAACCGGCTTCTGTGGGCCCGAGTTGCCCTGTCCGGTTGCCGCGTGAGGTGTCGGCCGAGCTACGATGGCTCTAGAGCTCATAGGCCCTCCGGCGGAATCGCTGGCGCACCATTTCGGCCACCGTATTCACGACGAACGTGAAGGCAAACAACGTCAGCGCCGCCAAAAACAGCACTCGATAATGCGTGCTGTTTTTGGCCGCTTCCGGCAACTCGGTGGCCAGGGCCATTGAAAGCGTTTCGAACCCCTGGAAAATGTTCCAATCCATCAGCGGCGTATTACCAGCCGCCATCAGCACGATCATCGTTTCCCCCACGGCCCGGCCCAGCCCGATCATCAGCGCGGAAAACAGGCCGCTGGCCGCCGTGGGGATGACAATCCGCACGGCGGTTTGCCACGGGGTGGCGCCAGCGCCTAGGGAGGCGGATCGCAAATGTTCCGGCACCGTGGAAAGGGCATCGTCGGCGATGGTGTAAATCAGCGGGATGATGGCAAAGCCCATCGCAAAGCCGACCACCAGCGCATTTCGTTGCACGTAAGTGCCGACCAAGGTGCCGCGCGGATCAAGCTTCAGCGCATCCAGTGCCCACGCCACGACTAGCGCACTGGCAAGGGTGAAAGCCACGCCGGCCACAAATTTCAACAGTTCGGCCAAACCCGCCTGCGTTCGGGACCAGTGAGCGCCACGGCGGCGGAGCCAGGGATTGACTTGCTGCGACGACAGCACCGCGGTAAATAACGCGGCAAGCGGCAACAGCAACAGCAACCAACCCCCGGTGCTGCTGCCCCGCTGACCGTCGAGCCATTCCTTGATGTTCCCGGCGAACAGCCATTGTTCCACCAGTGGGCCTAACCAAATGCCCGCCAAAATGCCCAGCGGCATCATCAGCATGATGAACAGCAAACGGAACCGCGAGAGCCGCACGACCGTATCGCTGGGTAGTAATTGCCACAGATACGCCCCGACTAGAAAACTAAGGGGCACCGTGAACAGGCACGTCAGCGTTTGCGACACCACCGATTCGACAAACGGCGCGACAACCAGCCCGGCCAAAAAGCCCAGCACTACGCTGGGCAGGCTGGCCATCATTTCGATGGTCGGTTTAATGCGTGCTTTCAGCCGCGGATGCAAAAACTCGCTGGAATAAATCGCCGCCAATAGCGCCAACGGCGCTCCGAACAACATTGTGTAGATCGTGGCTTTCAGCGTGCCAAACACCAGCGGCATTAAGCCGAACTTGGCTTCCGAGGCGTCGCTGCTGCCAGTACTTTCCCAAGCGTGTTCCGGCTGCGATCGGCCTTCGTACCACACCGGCAAAAACAACATCCCCAACGTCGCTTCCGGATGTCGGGCGTCAAAATTCCAACGCATAATTCTGCTGGCCGTGGCCGCCAACAAGCAATTTCCCTTGGGTGCAATCGCCAACCCGATCACGGTGGTGGGCTGAGGGCACTGTAGCACCGCCAGGGTGCGTTGTGCCGCCACATACAAAAGCTTCACTTGCCCATCGTCAAAGCCCACGGCCACCAGACGCGAACGGGGCGAGGCGGCCATCGAACTGACCGCGTGCCCCTGGGCCGTAAATTCGTGCGCGGCGACCAGCACATGATGATCGGGCGGAATCACGTCGTCGGAAATGCGGCCGAATTCCCCGGTTTCTTTGGTAAACCAGGCTCGCACACGGCCCAGCGTATCGCCGGCCACTAGTGTTTCGCGGCCCAGCAACCACGACAACGCCGTTAGCGAGTGGCCCGCTTCGGGCACCAAGTCGATATCTTCTTCCAGCAGCGGCTGTTGCACATTGCGGGTGGAAAACCGCAATAGCCGGCCATCGCGCCAGGCGACATAAACGCCGTCACCCCGGTCGGAAACGAGCACATAATCGGGGAGCGTCGAGGCGTTTTTCGGCAGCGGCAATTCGGCGCCGGTGAGCTCGGTTTGATCTTCATCGGTGATGTTATTGTGCGTGACGCTCAGCAAATTCATCCGCAGCTTGCCATCGGCCGAAAGAGTACAAAAGCGGGTTCCGGAATCAGTGGTGACGTGATCCAGCCGTACGATGGCCGCCATGGCTGCCTCCAGCGGCGGCTGTAATTTCAGCTCGAATTTTTGCCGGCGAAAATCCCCTTGTTCCGTCCGCGCAATCAGGGCGCCGCCTTCGAGCTGCGCAACCTCTCCTGGCGCAAGTTTTTGGGCGGCGGCCGGCAATTCCTCGGGCGGCACAATTTGATAATCGAACTGGATTTCCCCCAGCCGCACTTGGCCATCGGAAAAGCCAAAGGCGGCGGATTGGCCATCGATGGCTACTGACGCCGACGATACGCCTGCCAACGAAGTTTGCTCCGGCGTTAGTTGTTCCAGGGTTTGCCCATTATCCAGCCGAAACACGCGCACGCTTCCATCGCGCGCGATTTCCCAACCCATTAACCAGTAATCGTCGGCACCCAAAGCCAGTGGCGTCTGGTTGCCATTTGCCCCCTGCGCTTTTTCACCTGCGCTCTGCGTCCCGCCTCCTGCGCCCTCTCTCCCAAACCCTGAACCCTGAACCCTAATGTCCACTCCCTTCCCCACCGAGGCAGGCAGAAATAGCGGCACCACCACCCACACTAAAAACACGCACACTAGCGAAACGGCCACAATCGTGCCAATCCCGCCGACGGCAATCACGAAATGCGCCAGCGAATTACTCAGCGTCACCGTCCAGCGAGTGGTGCGTCGGCGTCGGCGGCCGGTGAAAGAGAATTGTTTGGACATTCGCTGGCACGGGGGTCAGTGGATTTCGTCGTTCATTCCGGCGTCTTTTCGGCATGCACAGCTTCGACATGCACACCGATCGCTTGGCTGCCCGTTCCCGCAGCCGATGTTTTCGCTTTCGCACCCATGCCGACTTTGGCCAACTGCTTTTCTGCCATGGCGGCGGTGACCGGCAGGTTGCCGTCTTTAATCACGTCGCGCTGACCCTGCTGGCTAAACACATACAAAATAAATTCACGGCGCAGCGGATCTAACGGGCTGCCCGGCGTGTAATTGATGCTCAACCACAACGGGCGGGTCATCGGATATTTGCCGTTGTAGGCGTTTTCCGGCAGTGCCGGAACCAAGCCCTTGCCGCTATCCAGCGCCAGGGCCTTCACGTTTGGCGTTTTATAACCGATGCCACTGTAACCAATGCCGTAACGGTCGTTGGCAATGCTATTCACCACCGCCGAACTGCCCGGCTGCTCCGCCACCTTCGGTTTGAAGTCGCCACCGAACAGGGCATGCTCCTTGAAGTATTGATATGTCCCGCTGGCAGAGTTGCGTCCATACAGGCTGATGGGTTTATCGGCCCACTCCCCTTTCAACCCCAAATCACCCCATCGGACAAGGTCCTTCCCGTATCCACCCTTGCGCGTGGCGGAAAAAATGGCGTCCAGCTGCTCCAGCGTGAGGCTATCTAATGGGCAATCTTTGTTCACGTACACGGCCAGCATGTCGATGCTGGTGACCAGCGACGTCGGCTTGTAGCCGAATTTTTTTTCGAAGTCGTCAATTTCCGACGCTTTCCAATCGCGGCTCATCGGACCGAAGTTGGCCATCCCGTTGATTAACGCCGGCGGGGCGGTCGACGAGCCTTTGCCTTCCACCTCCGCTTTGACATCGGGATAGTAATGCTTGAAGCCGTCGCTCCACAGCAGCATCAGGTTAATCATCGTGTCGGAACCAATGGCTTTGATATCGCCGGACACTTCGCCGCTTTGCTGCTGATACGCCGGCAGATGGGAGTCAACCTGTACTGCTCCGAGCGTCATGGACGCTGCCCCTGAGGCTGGCGACGTCCTATCTGTTGTTTGCACCGCCGCGCTGATCGGTTGAACCGAAGATTGAGCAACGCAAACCGCTCTCGCCAGCCAAACAGCCGCGCCCAGCGAAAGT
The DNA here is from genome assembly GCA_035499655.1 of Pirellulales bacterium. Lineage (NCBI taxonomy): Bacteria > Pseudomonadati > Planctomycetota > Planctomycetia > Pirellulales > Pirellulales bacterium. Next base: position 37,589 of record DATJYL010000075.1, on the reverse strand, counting down.
GCGATCGTGCAGGAAAATCGAATTTTCATCGATCGGCCCTGAGGGAAGATATTTCAAGCGACACGTCCGCCGTTTTGACAAGTACCGCCAATCTACCGGGAAATTGTTAGGAAATTGTTAGCACCGCGTCAAAAAGTTCCGTAAGATTAGAAAGTTACTGCTTTTAGAGCGCTCCCCTTTGGGCCCAATTCCATTGGCTTTTGTTACCGCCGGCTGTAAGCTGAAGATGCCCTTAATCTACGCCGAATGGGTGCGTTGTGTCTGATGTCAATTTTGTTAATTCCCGTGTCGTTGCACGGGACAGCATCAATTATGTAATCAGTATCTACCGCAGCCCTGCCGGATACCTTGTCTTTTGGGAGTGCCAGACGTGTGGGGACCAACACAACCCAACCTGCTTCGGCCCGAATCAGGCAACCGCCATCGCACAATGCCAAGCTTTGATAGATGCCCACCATGCGCGATGTCACGCGCAGAAAACGAAGTAGGCCCAAAATTCCTACGCGGGTCTCAGACGAAGCGGCAGTTTCGCCTACACAATCATGAAATCTCATGTCAAAGTCCGCCGGGCAATCGGCAATACGCTGACGAAAATTGCCTGCCGCGCATCGAATTTTGCACGTGTGCTCGGTCGACCCTAAACGCGCCTTAGCACGAAGAGTGAGTCGCAAGCATCGTTATCGAGCTTCTGCGGTTCGTCCATTTCATACCAGAAGTCGAAAACTTCGACCAATTCGAACTGCGGGACGCTTTTGAACAGCTTGAGAATTTGCGCCGCCGTGTATAGACGGTAGTCGAATTCGTCGCGGAGCCTTGTGATCGTAGCCAGGCGACTGTTTCGCTTGCCGACATCCTTCTTTCGGGCCGTAGATTTACCGTTGCTCTTCACATGAGCGTGGCCGTTGCCGCTAAACTGACGCACCAGCAGATTAATTCGCAGCCGCTCCACGCGTTGCTTGGGTTTGGAATCGACCACCCGTAGCGTCGTGGTAACATGGGTCCGGCCGCGCTGGCCCACCCAACGTTCCATGCCCAGCGGCTCTGCATCGGGCGGGGCGAGGTGCAGGCCCAGAAAAAATAAACCGCCCGGACGCAACGCCGCCGCCACGCTTTGTAAATGACTGCGGGCGGCTGCTTCGGTGGTAAGAATCCGAAAGCTATTGAACGTGCAAAAGGCGCCGTCGAATCGCTTCGCAAAGCGAAATTTCGTCATGTCAGCATTGAGCACAGTCGCTTTGAGGTGGCGCTGCCTTAGTTTCCGGCTCAAATAATCCAGCGACGGTTGGCTCAAATCGAACCCAGTCACGTCGAAACCGCGCCGCGCCATTTCCACCACGAGGCGGCCGCTGCCGCAGGCCGGCTCCAGTACCCGCCGGACAGGAAATTTACACCAACGCTTAAAAGCTTTCTCAAAAAAATCGGCTTCTTTTTTTGTTTCGTTATCAAAGCCGATCTCAAACCATTCGGGATAGTCGTACCATGAGGTACACAACAAATCACTTTTTTTCATGGATGGCACTTCAACCACATCGAGATACAATCAACGCGACACAGGAAGCAGCATTCTATAGCCGATGTCGCCAAAAACCGCAATGACCCGTCGCTGGCTGAACCGCACGGTATGGGGCATCGTCGTGGCGACTTTTTTTTCCGATGTCAGCCACGAGATGGCCACCGCTGTGTTGCCCGACTTCATCAAAGCAGTGGGGATGGGACCCCTGGCGCTGGGGCTGATTGAGGGATTGGCCGATTTTCTGGTCAGCATTTCCAAGTTGGGCGGGGGCGTACTGGGGCATTACGTGCAGCACAAAAAGCCGTGGGCAGCTTTGGGGTACCTGATCACGACGGTTTGCACGGCCGCCATTGGCTTCGCGAAAACGCTGACGGCCATGGTGACGTTGCGCACGGTCGCTTGGGCGGGGCGCGGGTACCGCTCTCCGCTGCGTGACTTTTTACTGGCCGATGCCGTGGAGAAAACCCACTACGGCCGGGCTTTTGGCTTGGAGCGTGCCGGAGACATGCTGGGGGCAATGGTCGGACCGCTATTAGCGGCCGCCATGATTTGGTGGCGCGTGGATCCGGCGACGATTATAAAATGGGGCATTGTGCCGGGATTGTTAGCGGCGGCATCGATTTTTTTTATAGCGCGGGAACGTGGCGATGCTGAACCAGAAACAGAGGCAGAGATGCGGGAAGGGGACATTTCGAAAGAAGAACCCGGCGGAGATGCTCATCACTCGGCCGGATGGAAAACCGGGGCGTGGCAAAAGTTTCCGCGGATGTTTTGGTTGATTTTGTTCGGCGTGCTGGTATTTGGAATTGGCGATTTTTCTCGTACGTTCCTGGTATGGCTGGCGGCATTAGCGCTGGGTAATGGGGGAATGTCGTCAGCCGTCGCGGCTTCCGGCAACACTGCAGCAGGGGGCGTTGCCATCGTGCATTTTGCCGCGCTGCCAATGCTGCTGTATGCCATGCACAATGCCGTGAGTGCCATGGCGGCTTATCCCGTTGGTCATTTGGGTGATCGCCGAGCCAAGCTGCCGCTGTTAATTGGCGGCTACGCATTGGGAGTGGCGACGAATTCACTGTTGGCCATTGAGAGCAGCTCGATCGGCTGGCTGGCGCTGATTTTCGTGCTTTCGGGCACGTACATTGCCATGGAAGAGACGCTGGAAAAGGCTGTCGTGGCCGATCTGCTGCCACGCGATGTCCGCAGCCTAGGATTGGGCATATTGGCTAGCGCTAACGCCGTGGGAGATATGATTTCCAGTTTGTACGTCGGGGCGTTGTTGCAACGTGGCCAGCCGCAATGGGCATTTGGAATTGCCGCGGGCGTCGGCGCGCTGGGTGTGACCTGGTTGCTGTGCATTTTGCCGCGGGCTGAAAGAATCGTGATGAGTCGCAGCAACTAGAACGCGTGTTGCTGGGAACGTTTAGAACGCGGCGCGGGGCAGGTCGCGGCGATAAGGCGGCTCTTCGTGCGGGGGCAATTCATTGCCAAAATCTTCAGCCCACTGCGCGCGCTCCTCGGCCGTGGCGTAATAGCGGAGCCATAATAGCGCATCGCCGCTGGCGTCCGAACAATCCCAGTGGAGATACGTGGAGGAGTTGTCGATTTTCTTTTCCGGCGAAGGAAGAATGTTGCGCCAGATGAGGCAATATAACTCACGGTCCGTGAGATGATCGGTGAAATCGAGAACCACGCGCTTGTCGAACAGCTTGTGGATGACGTCGTACAGGGCGGTGTGCAATTGCTCGTCGTCGAGTTTATCTGGCGCGGGTGGGGCCAGCGCAGGAGTGAACCATTGGCAGATGGGGAGGATCGGAGCTTTTTCCCAAGCCAGCATCGAGGCCAGGAATTCGTTTTCGACCGGCGTGGGAACTTGCTCTTGATTCAAGCTCAGCACCGCCTCGTCGAGATACGGCTCCAGCTCGTCACGCAATTGGGCGTTGCGCAACAAATGGTCCACTTCATCCGAATTGGGTTGATGAACCGACGACATAAGGTGGCAAGCTTTCGAGGAAATGATGGAATCGGTTCCCGCGGAGGCGGTTCTCCGAAGGGCTGCTTCACGGTTTCAAGTGCAGACCGGGCCGGACGGATTGCGAAACCATCCGCGGACAGGTTGGGGATGCGGCAGCGCATCGGCGGCCTGAACGTGGGTCGTACCCTGGTCCTAAATCTCGAATTTAATTACGCTTTGCAATCCTGCAACTAGAATGGAAGAGAATCTGGCGATTTTTGTTTGATAGCGTGTTTATACATTCGGCACGACCGTGAGACTGCGGCCGCAGAGTTCACCTAACCGTTAAACTTTCCAATTCGGCCGAGCAGAAGCCTAAGGACCAATAAATAATTTGCTCGCTGATACCGCCTTTTGGCAGGCCACGCAAGTGCCGTATTCCCGTTTGTCATTTTCTTAGTTGCATCACATCAACTGCCCACGCAGTTCTGAATTTAAATGCACACCAGCGACGTATTAATTGTGGGCGGAGGCATCGTGGGATTGGCCACCGCCTATCATTTGACGCGCGAATATCCCGATCGCCGAGTTACGCTGTTGGAAAAAGAGCTGCAGTTGGCGCAACATCAAACAGGCCATAACTCTGGCGTGTTACATTCGGGAATTTATTATCGACCGGGAAGCTTGCGAGCGCTGAATTGCCGCGCGGGCAAAGCCGCGATGGAGCAATTCTGCGAGGCAGAAGGAATTCCCTTCGAAATTTGCGGTAAAGTGATTGTGGCACTGGATGATCGTGAATTGCCCGCATTGAATAGAATCTACGAGCGAGGACAAGCCAATGGCGTACGGTGCGAGATGATCGACCGCGCCCGGTTGACGGAATTGGAGCCGCATACGGCAGGCATCCAAGCGATTCATGTTCCGGAGGCGGGGATTGTCGATTACTCAGCGGTATGCCAACGGCTAGCACAATGCATCAGCCAAGCGGGCGGGCAAATTGTGTGCAGCGCGCGAGTGAAAGCGATGCACACCAGCAGCGAGAGTATGGTGGTGGAGAGCACCGCGGGCGAGTTCCAAGCCCAATGGGTAGTGACGTGCGCCGGTTTGCAATCTGACCGCGTGGCCAAGCTAAGTGGGCAGCACGTCGATCCGAAAATTATTCCATTTCGGGGCGAGTATTTTGAATTAAAGCCGGAGGCTCACTTGCTGTGCCGTAATTTAATTTATCCGGTACCCGACCCGAATTTTCCGTTCCTGGGGGTGCACTTTACGCGGATGATCCATGGGGGCGTGGAGTGCGGGCCGAACGCCGTGTTGGCTTTTGCTCGGGAAGGCTACCGCAAGCGCGACATTTCGCTGCGCGATTTGGCCGAGACGTTGACATATTCCGGATTTTTGAAAATGGCCGCCAAATACTGGCGCACCGGCATGGGGGAAATGTGGCGGAGCTTTAGCAAGCGCGCGTTTGTACGGGCACTGCAGCGGTTGGTGCCGGCCATTCAGGCGGAGCATTTAGAAGCGGCGCCCAGCGGCGTCCGAGCCCAGGCCGTGGCCCCCGACGGCGTGATGCTGGACGATTTTTTGATTTTGGAAACCCAGTGTGTGGTGAACGTGTGCAACGCGCCGTCGCCAGCGGCCACGGCCTCGCTAAATATCGGAAGGATCATTGCGGAGAAGCTGGCCGCACGCTGGACGTAGAGCCAAGTTCTACGCTTTAGCTATAAATATCAAAGAGTCTCAAAGAGACTTTTGCAGCTTATGGCGACTGGCTGACAGAATCTTTTTCAATGGCGGCGTCGGGGGGATCGCGGACCGCCTCGGCCACAATTCGGGCCCACTCGAAATCGTTTTTATATGAAACGGGCACAAATTTGGTAGCCCTTGTGCCGGCGAACTCTTTCTCTAATCCAGAGCCGGCCCAGGGGAAATCCAGCATTGCGTCGCGAATGTTTTTGGCCAATTCCGGCGACAAGTTGTAAATGTAACCCAGTGTAGCCGGAGGAAACGGCTTGGATTGGTCGATGACTTGCAGCTTGGCCAAATCGGCGGCGCCGCTGGCGACGGCCCGCTGCAGCATATCGCTGGCGATGGCCGCGGCCTGGTACTGACCATTGGATACGCCGTCGATGGACTTTTGATAGGACATAGAAAAGCGGCAATTGTAATCGCGCTGGGGAAGAAGATCTCGATCCTTGAGCAAGATGAGCGCCGCCTTGTAACCGGCGTTGGAAGTGCGGTCGGTAAATGTGACGGTTTTCCCCTTGAGATCTTGCAGCACATGCAGTGAACTTCCCACTGGCACGATAATTTGAGAAGTGTAATTGGCGATGCTGCCATCATCACGTCCAGGCGCACAAACCGGCACAAATCCACACGTGTTTACCGCCAACTGCACGTTACCGGTATTGAAACCAGCCACATGTAGCTTGCCGTCGCGCATGGCTTGCATTTCGTCTTCTCGATTTTTAAACGCGACCACCTCCACAGGTTTGCCAATCTTCTTCGACAGAAAATCGGCAAAATCTTTCCAGTTGGAGCGTTCTTCGTCGGCCGTGTCTGAACCGACGAACGAAAACTCGATTTTATCCGGATTGACAAGCTTGGCTGGATCTTTCGGCGGGTCGGCCACCAAATCGCCGTCGGCGTCGGTGTACTGCGGATCGAGCTGCATCGGCGTGGACGGACCGAAACCCATTTGGGCCAGCATGGTCGGCTCTTTCTCGCGCGCCGCCTGTTCCCATTCCCGAGATTTAACGACGTACACGATGCCAATAGTCAACACGGCTAGCGCCAACAATGTTACGACACGTGCAAACGAAAACGACGACGGCTGAGAAGGTGTGTGCGAAGCAGAACTCATGACAAGCCCTCGAGGAAAGATAGATGAGATCGCCAGCCGAGTGACAGCAATCACGCTTTAAGATAACCAAATGGATGCCCGGATGGCAAGCAGGTTGGTTAAGGAGCCGTGATTGAACTGTGCTCTAAAGCCGTGATTTTTTCCAGCCGCCGGCTATGGCGACCCCCTTCAAATGGAGTATTAAGCCAAACTTCCACGAGCCGGTCAATGAGCCGTTCGCCGAGCATGTCGGCCGACAAACAGAGCACATTCAAATCGTTGTGCCGGCGGCTCATTTCGGCGGTTAAATCGTCATAGCAGGGGGCGGCCCGCACGCCGGGAATTTTGTTGGCGGCAATGCACATTCCAATCCCGCTGCCGCACAGCAGAATGCCGCGATCCACTTCGCCGGAACTCACCTTGCGGCCGACGGCGGCGGCCAAATCGGGGTAATCGCAACTTTCGGCGTTATACGACCCGACGTCGGTCACCTCGTGACCGAGCTTGGCCACCATTTCGATAAGCTTGATTTTGACTTCGAAACCGCGGTGGTCGCAGCCAATTGCAATTTTCATTTACAGCTCCAAGTCTTTTAACCGCGAATCTAACTCGGCCTTGATCTGCTCCGCGCAGCGTCGATATTGCTCCTCGGAGCAACCGATCGGATCGGGAATGTCTTGCCCATCCATGCTGAGCAGGTGTACGCGGCTACCCGCTTCAGGCCACTGTGATAAAATGGCCTGGCGATGGCCGCGGGTCATAGTCCAAATGATGTCGGCATGCCGCACCAATTGCTCGGCCAACGGCTGGCTTTCGTGATGTGACAAATCGACGCCGATTTCAGACAACACGGCCACGGCCTCCGGACTGGGCCGACCGCCCATGGTGGCCGAAATGCCTGCCGACGAAATCGTGACGCCCCGGTCTTGCAGTTCATCAGGGGAACAATGCAGCCGAGCGGCAAGCATGTTGCGGCAAAGTGCCTCGGCCATCGGGCTGCGGCACGTATTGCCCGTGCAAACAAACACAATGCTGAAGCAGGCCAGTCGTGAAAGTGTTTGTTCCGAAACAACACCGCCACGGATGACTTCGAAGCCGCGATCGCCGATTTTGATCACGGAAGAAGACTGCCCGAAGCGCGTGCGACCATCGTCGAGCACCAACGCCACGTCGTCTCCCAGGCCAGCTACGACTTCCTGCGCAGTCAGCGGATCGGGTTGACCCGCCCGGTTGGCGCTGGAGAGCGCCACAGGCCCGACAATCAGTTTCATCGTGTCGAGAAAAAGTTTGTGACCCGGCACACGTAAGCCAACAGTTCCGGTGGGAGTAACGGCTTTTCGAACCCCTTCGGGCAATCGGTTGAGCAAGCTTTCTGGATTGTGATTAGCGCAGACAATGGTGACCGGTCCTGGCCAACAGCGACGGGCCAGGCGTTGGCCCAGCGGCGTCATTTGAGGCACGTAATCGAGCGCTTCGTCGGCGCTTTTAATACCCAAGGTCAGGGGGGGCTGTCCAGCGGGACGGCGCTTGGTTTTCAACATGCGGCCTACCGCAGCTTCGTTCAAGGCACTTGTAGCCAGCGCATATACGGTTTCGGTGGGAAAGGCCACCAGCTTGCCTTCTGCCAAGGCTTGTACGGCGCGATGAATGCAATCGCGCGTATCTTCAGCGCTGCGAACATCAATCACCAGAGGCGGCATACGAAATCCCTTCCCGTGAGCCTGCCGCAGCCTGCACGTTGCGACGTCGGTCACTGGCCCAATTCGACGAAAGACCCCACGGCAGCTCGTTGCCTGGGCTTCATCCGCACGCCCGGGAGCAATCCTCTGCCATTAGATAAATTTATCCGCCGAGGAGAGGGATGGTCAAGTTGCAGGAATGAAGGCGAATCTGGCGAGAGCCCTTGACCGGGAATGGTGCTGAGGTAGACCCCTATTGCGGGCCTAAGCTGATTCGCGGAGGTGGATTTGGTACAGGCGGCGGTAAAGTTCGCAGCGGCCCATCAATTCGTCGTGGGCGCCTAAATCGGCGATGTGGCCTTGGTCGAGAACTAACACACGGTCAGCCAAATCAAGTGTTTGCAAGCGGTGCGTAATGATGATGGCTGTCCGCCCGCGCACAAATTGCTCCAGAACCTTGTGGATCAGTTGCTCGCTTTCCAAGTCGATTTGGCTCGTGGCTTCGTCGAGAATGAGAATCGGCGGGTCGCGCAATATAGCCCGAGCGATTGAAATGCGTTGTCGCTGACCGCCAGAAAGGCGTCCCCCCAATTGCCCCACATTGGTATCGTAGCCATTTTCCAATAGCTCTTCGATAAACCGATGGGCGTAGGCCTTGCGGGCCGCCTCGATAACTTGTTGCTTGGTGGCCTGCGGTGAACCATAGCGGATGTTGTTGAATACGGTATCATCAAATAAGAACGGCTCCTGTGTGACCAAACCGATTTGGCCGCGTAAATCGCGCATGCGGACCTCGCGCAAATCGACATCGTCGATACGGATCGATCCGCTAGTGGGATCATAAAACCGCGGAATCAAATTGGCCATGGTGGTTTTGCCGGATCCGTTAGCTCCGACAATTGCTAAAGTTTCGCCGTACGGGATGCGCAGATTAAGATTGCAGAGCACGGGTTGGTCGGCGAGATAACTAAAATTCACATTGTCGAAAACGATATGCCGATGGTGACGAGCCAATACACGCGGCTTCACGGGGTCGCGCACGGTGGGTTCACGATCGAGCAATTCATACACTCGGTCTGAAGCGGCAAAGGCGCGCTGAATGCCGTTGAAAACGTCGGACAAGCGGCGGGCCGGATCGATTGATCCAGCCAACATGGCATAGAATAAAGCCAATTCAGCGAATTCCAGCGGCCGGTCGCAAATTTTAATTCCGAGCAGGTGTGTTTCGTTCTTAATGATCAAATAGGTGCCGGCCAAAATCGTGAGGCAAATCATCGTGATGCCGGCTAATTCCGTCACTGGGTGAATTAGCGCATCGAGCCACGAAATTCTCATCGATTTGCGATAGTATTGTTTGCAGTTTTGGTGAAACCGGAGCCGTTCCTGGCGCTCCATAGTAAAAGCTTTGACAACCTTAATGCCGCCAAACGTTTCGCTGAGTATGTTGTATAGAGTCGAGGTTTCTTGCAGCGCCTTGTGGTTGGCGCGCTTTAGCGTTTTGGACAAGCGGCGGATCAAATATCCGGCGAGCGGCGCAACCAAGAGCGAGATGACCAATAGCCGCGGACATACGTAAGCCGCCCCAATGAGGCACGCCACCATCTTCAACGGTTCACGAATTGCCTTGCCTATGACCGTTTGAATGCCGCCATTGATGGCGCCGACGTCGTTCGTGAACCGGGTCATAAGCTCGCTGACGCGGGCATCGCTAAAACTGCCTAAATCCATGCGCAACGTCCGGCGGTAGAACTTTTTGCGTAAATCCAATGTTGCTAAATTTGAGAGTCGATCGACTAAAACCGAATCGAAAACGAGGAAAATGTTTTTGAGAATGTAGCCCGCCGAAATAACCATCATGATCACAAACAACGCCAGATATGCGTCAGACGGCAAAAACTTTTCCGCATACGGTTGGATTTTTAGGTAATTATCCAGGTGCGATTGTTCGGCTTTCACGCCGCTGCGGTCGCTGGCAATCTTGGATTTCAACGGTACTTGCTGTTCCGGAGGAACTGCGGCTAAGTCGGCGCATAGCTTGTTAATTTCCTTGTTGAAGTCGGTGATTTTTTGTTGCGATGTATCGATCTCAGCTTTGAGCCATTCCTGTATTGACTTACCGCTGGTTACGACGGCAATTACCGGATAAGCGCCGCCGATATTGAGACCCCATAAGAGCGCCACCATAATGGCAGTGAACGTGGAAGCGGCCAGCGTCCACTTGTAGCGAAACACCATCCGCAATGTGCGATAAAAATTCTTCATACCAAAGCCATCCGTGGCAGAGTAAATCGGGAGAAGGTTTGGTTCGCTTCGCGCATCCTGCGCCGCGGTTTTATCGCGCGGAATTGGCTCACGCCGATGCTATCATCGCCAGCCCATTCCGCCGCAAAGGGTTCGCAGTTCTAACAAATTGCCGAGGTGGAGCCAATAGCGGCCACGCGACGCTAGCAAAGGCAAAAATCGCAAGCAGCGGACAACCCGCTCAAGTCGATTCGCCTCCTAGAAATTGGACTTGGGGCCTGCCGACGGGCGCGTTTGCGCCAGTGCCGGAATGTGGAGTAACGGAGGAGCCTTTAAGAAATTCACTCACATAGCGAAGCTTTTTTTCCGGGCGGTCTGGGTCGTGGAAGTTATCTCCTTTTTGCAAAATCGGCCGATGTTCCGGAATTCCGCCAAACGCTCGCGCTCCGGCGGCCTGGCAGGGAAACCAGTAGCCTTGGCCGGCCCCATCCACCAAGTAAAATTCCGGATAGCAATGCCCGGGCACCCACACGGTGCGGGCCGGGATATTGCTGGCCCGGCAGAGCGCGACAAACAGCGACGTTAGTTCCTCACAATCACCGGTGCCATCGAGCAAGCCCTTGAGAGCGCCTTTGAGCGGTCCATTTTTGTATTTGATTTTTTCGCGGGTGATGTCATACAGGGCTTCGACCTTTTCCCAATCTGTTTTTCCCTCCGTCGTATCTTTGGCCAGAGCGACAATTTTGGGATGCGTGCTTTCGATGTAGGGGCTAGGCATCAAATACTGCAGCACGTCTTTGGGCAGCTTGTCCTTGGGGCACTCCTTATAAACCGACGTATCATCGGGAGGCAACACGGAAGACCGGGTCACTTCAAATGTTACCAGGGCATGGGCTTCCTCCCCGGCATTCAAAACCGGGATGGTAACGATCATTTGTTTGGCGCCTCCCTGGAGCGTGCGGTAATTCATTTCGTGGACGCCTGGGGAAATGTCTTCGCTGTCGACCGACACCTTTTGCTCGGGCCAATCCAGCGGAACCGGAATGGTTGCGACAATGCCGCGGCAGGCCCCGCCAATGGCCTTGACCTTTACGCCGAATTGAATTTTAGAAGTTTCTGATTGATCGGTCTTAGGGGCGTTGGCGCCTGGGGGCGAGTTGCTGCTGGATCCCTGGTCGAATTGCGCGGCTGCAGGAAGGGCAGGAGCGAACCACAGCAGAATCACCATTGCCGTGGGGGCGAACGATCGAAGTGTGATGCGCCCAGGTGTAAGACTTCGCACGGAAACCTCCGAAAAATGCAGGCTTCCGTGCAGATGCGGGTTCGATCGGAAGGCAATCATTTCCGATGTTATCTCAGCAAAACTCCGCTTGTTTAATTGTAATTCAGATTGATGTAAGGTGCAGTTATTTTTGTTCACGCCAATTGAAGCGTCCCTCGCGTAACTCCCAGTTGATTCAATACTTGCAAGCTGCGCCAGGCTTGCCGAGGCGGTTCCAAGCCGGCAATTACGCGGGTGTAATGTTCCAAGAGTGGTGCAACTTGGGTGGCTGATTCGCGCAGCAACTCGACGCGAAAGTGACGCACGCCTAAGGCCAGCATTTCTGGGATATACTCGGCAGCCGATTGAGCCACGGAATTGAATACCGTGTTGCGGCAGCCGGTGTCGGCTAATAAGGGAAAGGCCGCGCCGGTCCGATCGCGCAATTCCACTTTATGCCGGTCGCAGGGTCGGCCACAATCACGGGCGTCTTTGCCGTTGGACAGCATGGCAGCAAACACGCAATGCTCCATGTGGAACATCGGCATGTGCTGGTGGACGACGACTTCAAACAACCCTGGATCAATCCGGCGGAGCATGGCGGCAAGTTGTTCCCAATTCAAATCGTAACTGGGCACCAGGCGCCTGAGTCCTTCATGCGTTAGCAAATGGACGGTTAATTCGTTGGCGACGTTGAGCGAAAAATCGCCGATGAGTTGCGGCGTGGAGGAGTGAGTGGTGAGGGGTGAGGGGTGAGGGATATGGAGTGTTTCTGATTTTGCCAAGGTTGCCTTTTCGCAGAACAGCATCAACGCGGCGAGGTTTCGCACTAAGACGGCATCGGGCTGGGCTTTGGCGATGATGCACAGCAAGCCTTCTTCGCCGGGCTTGATGATCCGCAGCGAGGCCAGTCCGATGGGCATCCCCGCCGCGCGGGCTTTGGCAACGGCTTCGTGATAGCGGCGCAGGTCTTCAAAATCGCAGTACACCATGGCCGGCGTCGAAAGAGGCAACTCCGGCCGCCAGGCCAGCACGGCTTCAAGCTGCTCCAGATTGCGGACCAGCACGTACAGCGACGATTTACTGTCGGGCGATGAAGCACGGTAGTTCCGAGCCTCGCTTCGCAACTCGTCCAGCGCTTGCTGATTGATCGTCCGCTGGCGTTTTGAATCTCGCATTTGCTCAAGAGCGGCGATGGACTGGCGCCGCAATTCGTTCAGCACGCTTTTGGGAACCATCGCATTTGGCGGCAGGTCGCATTGCACGCCGGCCAATTCGAACGGCGTTTCGCCCAGCCGGCCAAGTTGTTTTTGCAGCAGTTCCAGCGTGACCGGATGTTTTTGAGCGATTTGCAATGGCCCGGGCCAGGTTGCGCCGCCGCGGTTGCCGGTCGAATCGCACACTTCCAAGTTCAAAGCGCCCCCCAGTGTGCCGGCCAAAACGAACTGTACCGGCTTGCGATGAACCACCACGTCGCGGGCAAACGATTGCTCCATCCGCTGCCGCAGTTGCGGATCGTCGGTTTTCCATACCAGGCTGCCGATGGCGATGGCCGACAGGTTCACGCTGCCGTGGTGCAGAATGAGTTCGATGCGATGTTCACCACCCAATGCGTTGCAAGCAACGCGGCTAAATGAAGCGTTGGACGCAACCCTTCGCACCGCCACCACGCGGCCCCCTTGTTCGTCCTGCTCGGGATGGCCTTCGTCGAACACGATTCCGTCGCCGGGTTGAACGATGTCGCTCGGTTGACCGGCATGCGCAACCTCCAACTCCACCATCACGCCCCGGGTCGTTTTATCGACCACCATACCCAAGCGCACGCCCCGATTTTTGGGAAAGCGGCCTTGGACTAACACTTGATGATTTACGCCGCCCAGGAAACCGTGGCTGAAGCCGCGGGAGAAACTTTGCTGCAGGTCGCGCTGCTCCTGGACGTCTAGGGCGAAGGGTTGTTGTGCCAGAGCGGCGTCAATGGCGGATCGATACGTTTGCGAAGTGATGGCGACGTACTGGGCGCTTTTCAGGCGGCCTTCGATTTTGAAGCTGCGCACGCCGAGTTTGACCAGCGGATCGATCAGATCGTAGGCGGCCAAATCTTGCGGGCTAAGCAAGTAATTCCGATCGACAGTATCGCGCGGTTGGCCGTCGACAAACAGCTCGTAGGGCAAGCGGCAGGCCTGGGCGCATAGGCCACGGTTGGCGCTGCGGCCGCCGAGAGCTTCGCTGGTCAGGCATTGCCCGCTGTAGGCCACGCACAGGGCGCCGTGAACGAAGACCTCCAGAGACATAGGGGTTTGCTGAGCGATGCGGCCGATATCGTCGATCGAGAGCTCGCGGGCTACAATCACTCGCTCGACGCCCAAGCGACGGACGAATTCGATGCCGCGCGGCTCTGTCAGCGTCATTTGCGTGGAGCCGTGGATAGGCAAGCCCGGGGCGACCTGGCGTATTAAATGTGCCAAGCCGAGGTCTTGGACGATGACGGCGTCGGCACCGGCCGCCACGATGGCTGCAATGAACCGCACGGCTTCAGGCAGTTCGCTGGAAAAAATCAGGGTGTTGAAGGCGACGTATCCGCACACGTTGTGGCGGTGGAGATATGCCATGACTTTGGGCAGTTCTTCGAGTGTGAAATTTTCGGCGCGATGCCGTGCGTTGAAATTCGACAGGCCGAAATAGACGGCATTGGCCCCGTTGGCGACGGCGGCGCGCAAACACTCCCAATCTCCGGCGGGAGCAAGCAGTTCAGGGTGATCGGCGGAATGAGAATTGGACACGATGGGACACCGGGCATGGGGAAGGATCAGCCAGCATCCACCCAATATATCGCGCACTCTGCACGGCGACGACCGACTTAGAAAACGCCTACGATTCTCGGAATTGAAGGCGACTTGGTTGTTGAAGTTGTTTAGCCACCGTCCAAGGCTCGTTTGCGGCGACGGCGGTAGGCTTTGACGAAGCGGCCCTTGCGGGTGCCAGGGGCCACGCCCATCAGACTGACTTCGGCGGCGCAGCGCTTGCAGCGGATTTGTTGATTATTGAGCTTTGCGCCGCACTTCGGGCAGCGGCGGGCTTTGCGCTTCAGCTTGAGTTTGGTGCGGGGACGGATGCGAACCATGCGGATAATCTCCTACGCGCTTTCGAAAACATGAACCAACCAATTTATCGGCTGCCGCCTGCCGAATCAAGGCGGTGGGCCGCGTGCAACTGGTAACGGCGGGAAAAAACGCTTAGACTCGACGTTGAATTGCCGAGCCATGGATGGCCGCAACGATAAAATGCTGCTCAGCGTGTTCAGTTTGCCGTACGTTCCTTTTCGAATGCCCTAGCCAGTCATGGCTCCAGAAACATCGGGCCTGTCGTCGCAATTATCGTCTGGCTTGCGGCCGTTTCGCACGGCGGTATTGCGTGGCCTGGGCGTGGTGGCAGCGCCGCTGTTGACTCTGGTGATTTTGCTGTGGATTGTGCGAACGGTGGATTATTACATTCTGGAGCCGGTGCTGAATGCCACTCGAGATTTGGTGGTCCGTGAATGGGCCGACATTCGCACGCAACTTTCCGATGCACAAGCCACGTCCGACCCTAGCGTGGTCGTTTCAGATGGCAAGGAATACAAGCGGCTGGAAAGCGATCAATTTATACCGCTTTCGGTTTATTCCACGGTCATGAAGCGCAGCCCAGGGGAGGCGCCGCCGGAAAGCGGGCAAGAGGCATATCGGCGATGGCTGGACGTGACCTACCTGCGGCCGTGGATTGTGGGACCGGTGTTTTTGGTCGTGTTCGTGCTGCTGATGTACGTGCTGGGGATTTTGTTTGCAGCCGGTTTGGGCCGGGCGTTTTGGGGTTGGTTTGAGCAGGGGATTGGCCGATTGCCGCTGGTGCGGGCTGTGTACAGTTCCGCCAAACAGGTCACAAATTACGTGTTCAGCGATCGGGAGTTGGATTTTACCCGCGTGGTGGCGGTGGAATATCCGTGCCGCAACGTGTGGTCGCTAGCGTTTGTCACCAACGAAGGAATGAACGACGTGCAAACGGTGGCCGGCATGCCGATGGTAACTATTTTGTTGCCGACCAGTCCCGTGCCGGTGAGCGGTTACACGATGCTGGTGCCTAAAAGCGACGTACTGGACGTGGAGATGACCGTGGAGCAAGCGGTGGAATACATCGTCAGTTGCGGGGTGGTGCTGCCGCCAGAGCAGCTAGAAGAGCGGATCGAGGGGAAGGGCGAGAAGTAAGTGGCGAGGGGTAAGGGGCGTTTAGCCGCGAGGCGGTAGCCGAGCGAGAATGTGGGGCGAGGGACGCGGGGCGAGATTCAATCGGCCGTCGGCCGTTCATCGCCGTGAAGCAGTTCTTCGCCGCGCCAAGCACGCCATGCGCCGATGAGTGCCGGCAGGACGCTTAAGATCACGATGCCCAGCACGACCAGTTCGAAATGGTCTTTAATCCAGGCGAAGCGGCCCAGCCAGTAGCCGGCCCAGGTCATCAGCAGAATCCAACTGCTGGCGCCAAGCACGTTGAACATGAGGAAACGGCGGTACGTCATGCGGGCAATTCCGGCCACAAACGGAGTGAAGGTGCGGACGATGGGCACAAACTTGGCCAACACAATCGCACGGCCACCGTGCTTTTCGTAAAACGCCTTGGCCGACATCAGGTGCGAATGCTTGACGAACCGCAAGCGGCCTTTTTCGAACACGTGTGCTTCCAGTTGCCGCCCGAGAAAATAATTGCAAGCGTCGCCGCAAATGGCGGCCGGAATTAAAACCAGATCGAGCACCGCGATGTTGAACACATCTTGGCTGGACAAAAACCCGGCGGCAAACAAGAGCGAATCGCCCGGCAGGAAAAAGCCAACTAATAGGCCGGTTTCACTAAAGACAATAGCGCCGAGAATGGCATAACTCACCCACGGCGGACCGCCAAGGTTGACAAGCGTGCGCAGATTATCCGGCTGCGCCAGGCTCATCAGCCATTTGACTTTTTCAACGATTCGCTGAAAAAATGCCAAGGATAATTCTCCGGGCGCCCACCAAGGCTAATTTGAAGTAGCCGGATGTTAACAGCATCCGGACCGGAAGGCGTGGCCTTCCGGCTATGTCTAGATAACCATACCATACCCGCGCCATTATTCCGGCAGCGGTTTGCCTTTGGTTTCCGGGGCAAAAGGCAGGGCGAGAATGCCGACCAGATACACTAAGGCTGTCCAAGTGCCAATGCTGCGGAGCGTCTCGACCGATCGGCCCGATGCCTGATGGAGAGCGTAATAACCCTGAATGAGAGCGCCGCTGGCGGTAACGAATCGGCCGAAGTTGTAGCAGAACGAAGTGCCCGTCGCCCGCAGGCTAGTGGGAAATAATTCGGGAAAGTAAATTGCATACAGCGCGAAAATGCCAAGCTGGCAAAATCCCATGATCGGCGTGAGCCAGAAGACTTGATAGTGCGACGTCAGTCCCTGGAACTCCCAAATCGTTGCCAGAAATGCCAGGATAAAGGCAACAACAAAAGTTGGCCGGCGGCCCAATACACGAGCCATACGTGCATACAGCATCATGCCGGTGAAGCCGCCAACTTGCATCATCAACGTATTCAGAGAGACCCAGGTGCTCAGCTGGCTTTTGACGGCATCGCCTTCCAAGCCTTGGGCTTTGAGATGATCTTGCAGTACGCCGTGAACCAAGTCATTGCTGAAAACGCCAATCCCCCAGAAGCCGACGATGCCGGAGCAACCCAACACAAGTCCGACAATGGCGTTTTTTCGCCAGCGGCGGTCTGAAAACATTTTTCCCAGCGAGCCCAGCAGGCCGACGGCAAGTTTGCCTTCGGCCTTGGCTTTGAGCCAGGCTTCCGGTTCGCGGAGCTTCAAGATCACAAACACAACCCCTAGCGCTGGCAGCGAGCCCACGACAAACATCCATCGCCAGTATTTGCCAATTACGTAGCCAATGACTCCGGCCAGAGCATTCCCGACGGTAGAAAGGGCTTGCAGCAAACCGAGCGCGCCGGCACGGGCGGACGAAGGGACCGTTTCGGCCACCAAGGCGACGCCGACGGCAAACACGCCGCCGATGCCCAACCCCGTCATCATCTGAAAAACAGCAAAATCCCAAAAGGCGTGCGAAAAATAAATGAGTCCAGTGCAGACTGAGTAGAGCAAAATGCAGATGACGAGGGTTTTCGCGCGGCCGATTTTATCCCCCACCGCGCCGAAGAAAATGCCACCGGTGCCCCAGCCAACTAGGAACATGCCCGTCACAAAATAACCGTAAGCTGTGGGACTTTTGCCGGTCCCAGTGAGCAATTCTTCCATGGCCGGGCTGCGCGCCTGATTGAACAAATGCTGATCGAGACAATCGAACAGCCAGGCCATGGCCGCCACGGCAAGCACAAACCAGCAGTGCCCGTTCATCTCGCGATACCAAGGGCCCGGATGCAGGTCGATTTTGTCCGGCGTTTCCAAATTCAATTCGGCCATGAAACAATCCTGGGCTA
Source organism: Pirellulales bacterium (assembly GCA_035499655.1). Classification (NCBI taxonomy): domain Bacteria; kingdom Pseudomonadati; phylum Planctomycetota; class Planctomycetia; order Pirellulales; species Pirellulales bacterium. Next base: position 19,613 of record DATJYL010000075.1, on the reverse strand, counting down.
TGGTCTAGCAGTTCTGACTGGCAGCGAGCGGTTTCCCCCGACGAGAGGTTCAATGATAAATGTCGGCCTGCCGCTCGTCCAGCGAGATGGCGAGATTTATGCAGCCGCATTTATAGAATGCCAATAGGGCGACAGATTTCTCCTCCGCTAGCTTTACAACATCCGAAAGGGTGGTATAACGGCTTTTCATAGAAAGGGTTCATATGTCCACTGCAGCTGTCTCAGCCTTACCCACGGATCCGACGAATGCTTCCGGCACGGTCAATTCCGCGGTGCTGGCCACGATTCGCCGGTTCTGGGGCTTTCAGCAACTGCGGCCATTGCAGGCGGAGGCGATCGAAGCGGCTTTGACTGGGCGAGATTCACTGGTGGTGCTGCCCACCGGCGGCGGCAAATCGTTGTGCTATCAAGTGCCGCCGGCCGTGAGCGGCGGGACCGACGTGGTGATTTCGCCGCTTATTTCGCTCATGAAAGACCAGGTCGACGGTTTGCGCGAATGCGGCTATCCGGCGGCGGCGCTGCACAGCGGCATTGAAGGCGAGGAGCGGAAAAACATCGAGCAGCGATTGATCCGCGGCGAATATCGGCTGTTGTTTGTCGCGCCGGAGCGGGCTGTCACAGCTTCGTTCTTGAACATGGCCCAACGGCTGAAGGTGCGGCGGTTCGCCATTGACGAGGCCCATTGCATCAGCCATTGGGGTCATGATTTTCGGCCGGAATACCGCCAACTGGCGAAGCTGCGCGAGCAATTTCCGCAGGCCAGTTTTAATGCGTTCACTGCCACGGCCACACACAGGGTGCGAGACGACGTGGTCAGGCAATTGAACTTGCGCGATCCGGCGGTGTTGGTCGGTTCGTTCGATCGGCCGAATTTGGTTTACCGTGTGCTGCCGCAGGTCGACGTGTATGGGCAAACCATCGAAATCGTGCGGCGGCATCGCAACGAAGCGGTGATCGTGTACTGCATCACGCGAAAAGATGCTGAGCGCGTGGCGGCCGTGCTCAATGCCAATGGCATACAAGCGGCGGCGTATCATGCCGGCTTGGAACCGCAGGTGCGGCATCAGGTGCAAGATGCTTTTGCCGCGGAGCAATTAAATGTAGTGGTGGCCACGGTGGCGTTCGGCATGGGCATCGATCGCAGCAATGTGCGCTGCGTGTTGCACACGGCCATGCCCAAAACGGTGGAGCATTATCAGCAAGAAACAGGCCGGGGCGGGCGCGATGGTCTGGAAGCCGAATGCGTGCTGCTGTATTCGTTCGCCGATGCCATGCGGTGGGACGGCCTGATTCACAAAAGTGCCGCCGGCGCCGAGAACCCGGGCCAGTTGATCGACGCCCAATTGCAATTGCTCAAGCAAATGCAACGGCTCTGCAATTCGCCGCGCTGCCGCCATCGGGCACTGGTCGAATACTTCGGCCAAACTTACGAACGGGAAAACTGCGGCGCCTGCGATGTATGCCTGGCCGATGTGGAAGGCGTGGAAGATGGCACCGTCGCGGCGCAAAAAATTCTATCGTGCGTTGCCAGGGTGGAAGAGAAATTTGGCGTGGGGCACGTGGTCGATGTATTGACCGGCGCGAACACAGAAATGACCCGCAACTGCCGGCACGAGCAACTCAGTACATATGGCCTGTTGCGCGACGTACCCAAGAAGCAGGTGCAATCGATGGTTTATCAACTGATCGATCAATGTTTACTGGATCGCACGCCGGGGGAACGGCCGCTACTCAAACTCAACGATGCTTCGTGGCAAGTGTTGCATGGCCAGCGCGAAGTGAAATTGCTGCGGCCCAAGCAGACCGCCCCGACGCAAGCCCAGGTCGATGCCGATTCCTGGGATGGCGTAGACCGCGGCCTGTTCGAACAGTTGCGCTCATGGCGGCTGGAGTTAGCCCAGCAGCGCCAAGTGCCGCCTTATTTGGTGCTGGACGATGCCTCGCTGCGCAGCCTGGCGCGAATTCGGCCTACGCGACTGGAAACGCTGAAAGAAGTTCGTGGGATCGGCGAAAAACGGCTGGCCGATTTTGGCGCCGCCTTGGTCGAACTGGTTCGCCAGTATTGCACGGAACATAAAGTCGAGACCGATCAAACTGCTGCAACTTCCATTTCCATGGGGGATGGCAGCGGCGGCGAAGCGCCGATGGCATATATCAAGCCCAAGCTTCCCAATGCGGCGAAATCACAAGCCTTCGAGTTGTTCCGTCAACGTTGGTCGATCGACGATGTGAAACACAAAATCAATCGGGCGCGCAGCACGACCTGCGGCTATCTGGCGGAGTTCATCGCCGAAGAAAAACCGCCGCGGATCGATTGCTGGGTCAGCCACGAACTTTACCGCCAAGTGACCGCTGCTGCGGCTCAACTGGAAGAACGCCGATTGAGTCCCATTTTTGAACGCTTGGATGGCCGTGTGCCGTACGATATGATTCGACTGGTGCTGGCGCACGTGGAGTCGGTCGCGCGGTAGTCGTTCGCAGCTCGATCGCACTACAAAATTCACGGTGCGGGACGTCGCACTGCAAAACAGTACGTTCAATAGCACCGGCAGCGGTTTAAATGGCGGCGGCGCTGGTTTCGCCGGTGCGAATGCGAACAACGTCGGTAAGCGCGCTGACGAAGATTTTTCCGTCGCCGACTTGCCCGGTGCGGGCGGCACCGACGATGGTATCGATGACGCCTTGGGCGTTTTTTTCGTCGACGACGACTTCGAGCTTAACTTTGGGGAGAAAATCGACGGCGTATTCAGCGCCGCGGTAGGTTTCGGTATGACCCTTTTGGCGGCCGAAGCCGCGCACTTCGGTGATGGTCATGCCTTGCACGCCTTTGGCGCTGAGGGCGTTTTTTACCTCGTCCAATTTGAAATGTCGGATAACCGCCTCGATCTTTTTCACGGGAATTCTCCTGGATCAGAAACTGTCGTTTGAGAAGGATGAAGGATATCGATTTGCCGGTTGCGGCATCTCGCTCCGCACGGCGCCACACCGCCGGAGCGAGACGCCGACTTGTTGGTGATGCAATCTGCGGCATGTAAAACCGCGATTCGGAAATCTATTCAAGCCGTCCGGCCGTGTTCCCCAACTGCACATTGAGGAACCGGCCGGACTGCGTTCAATGCAACATCAAGAAAGCTTATTCACGCTTTCTGGGGCCATTCCGCCGGGGGCTGCCCAATTCGAAAGCACATATTCCGGATAGGCGGAAATACCGTGCTCGTGCAAGTCGAGTCCGTACAATTCGCCTTCTTTGGAAATCCGCAACGTTCCCGTGGCATTGACGACCAGCATCAAAATCATTGCCACGCCAAATGTGGCCAGCGTAATGATTCCGTTGCCAATGACCTGGGCTTCAAACACTTTCCAACCGCCGCCATAAAATAAACCGGTAAGGTGCGAAGCGGGATCGGAAACGTCGGGAGGGAATGGCCCGCTGCCTCCGGCCGAGTATTGTCCGCAAGCGAACAACCCAAGCGACCAGGTGCCCCAAATGCCGCAGAACCCGTGCACCGGAACCGCTCCGATGGGATCGTCAATTCGCAGCCATTCGAGCAGTTCGACGCCTAGCACCACCAGGATGCCGGCAATGAATCCCAAAATGACCGCGCCCGTCGGGCTGACCCAGTAGCACGGACAAGTAATGGCGACCAAACCAGCCAGGAAGCCGTTTGTCGTAAAGCTAACATCCCATTTTTTGCTGGGAATATAGGCGGTAAGCATGGCCCCCAAACCGGCTGCACAAGCGGCCAGTGTGGTATTGGCTGAGACTCGGCCGATGCCTTCAAAATCCATCGCTGACAGCGTGCTTCCGGGATTAAATCCGTACCAGCCGAACCACAGAATCAAACCGCCCGCTACGGCGACCGTTAAATCGTGAGGCAGCATCGGACCGCCGCCATCACGTTTGAATTTTCGACCCAACCGCGGACCCAGCACGATGGAGCCTGCCAAGGCGATGAACCCGCCGATGGTATGTACCACCGTTGAACCGGCAAAATCGTGGAAATTCATGCCGAAATCGGGCAGGAAAATCCATTTACCGCTGGGATCGGGCGTGCCCATTGTGGCCAAGAAACCATCCGGTCCCCAAGCCCAGTGGCCAATGATCGGATAAATGAAGCCAGAGACGCCGACGCTGTAAAGCAAATCGCCCACGAAACCAGTGCGGCCGATCATGGCCCCGGAGGTAATCGTGGAGCAGGTGTCGGCAAATGCGAATTGGAAAATCCAGTGGGCTAAAAACGCCACGCCGGTTCCTTCATACGTGACTGGTCCGTTTTGCAAGAACCACCACGGATGGCCGTCGGCATCACCCCAGCCGATGAAGCCGCAACCGTGGCCGAACATGAAAGCGTAACCGAACGCATAGAACAAGCAGCCGCACAAGCAAGTGTCGACGACGCACTCCATGAGCACGTTGACGGTTTCACGTGAGCGACAAAAACCGGCTTCCAACATGGTGAAGCCCACTTGCATGCCGAACACCAGATACGCAGCCACAAGAGTCCAAGCGGTGTTGACCGGGTCAACAACGTCTTTCGCCTTGGCGATGGGTTGTTCAAACGGATCGGGCGGAGTAGCCGGCGCGGCGGCAGCAGCCGCGGGTGCGGCCGATTGATCTGCGGGTTTTGCATCTTGCGCCTGGGCCGTGCCGCAAATCATTTTGGGAAGTTCCCGCACTAGCGTGGGAACGCCGATCATCGCTGCAAACACCATCGCGATGCCCAGAAACTTGCCGGCAAACAGCAGCTTGCCGTAACGCCGCCACTCGGGATCTTTCAAACGTTGACGAAAGCGGAAAAATTTTTCCGCGTAAGTCATCCGCCGTTCTCCTAACAAATGCTGTTTCCGCCTGTTCGACATGACATTCTCCTCGGATAAAAAGTCCGTGCGCAGCGCACACCACAATGCGATTAATGGGCGTCGACCTATCAAAGGCTGCGTGCCGATTTGCAATCGCTGTACCAGAGCGCAGCGCTGCACAAACAATTCATAACGAACGCTTGCAACTGCTTGCTGACCGCTAGCTTAGGAATGCGCAGCGATAAAAAAATTGCATGCGCGAGTGCGCGGCATGAAAAACAGAAATGCTACGCTGCGAAGCGGTGATTGCCGGAAAGATTGGCAAATTTATAGAGTATTTATGCGATCGCGAAGTGAGTTTATGAAATCTTCGCACGGACTGAAATGGATGTATGAAGTAGGGAGGAGAATGTTGGAAGTAGGAAGCGAGCCCAAGCCCGTTGGAAAAGTGCGGCCGAAGACATCGTTGTCGGCGAATCGGCCAGCGGACGAGTCTGATTCGAGATTTCTATTTTATAAGAAAAACACGTTTAACAGCACTAGCAACGGCAGCAGGATGGCACAACTGTAGACCATGTAGCCGAAAAAGCTAGGCATTCGCACGCCCCAGGATTCGGCGATCGATTTGACCATGAAATTGGGGCCGTTGCCGATGTAGGTCATCGAGCCCATAAACACCGCGCCCAGACTGATGGCGGCCAACAGATCTTCACGGATGAATTGCCCGCTTTGCAGTGCTAAAATGCCGTGGCCGGGAGCGGTGGTCATGGCGTTTGCGGTTTGGAAAAACACCAAATACGTGGGCGCATTGTCGAGGAACGACGAAAGCGTTCCGGTGCCCCAAAAGAATTTGTAGGGATTATTCAAACCGAGCTCAACTCCGCGGGCGTTCAAAATTTGCAGCGCCGGCTGCATGCAAATGAAAATGCCGAAAAAGAGCACCGCGACTTCGATAATGGCTGCGAAATTGAAATCGTTCATTTTGCGGGTGTGGGCCGAACCCAGCAGCAATGACAGCGTCAGCAGCCCTAGCTGAACCACTTCGCGCAAGTAGAGCCAGGGATGCCAATCGGTGCCGGGAAGGGCTTTGCTGGGATCGAGAAAGGCCACCGCTAGGATGACACCCAACAGCAACAGCCCATTCAATTGCCAGCCTGCAAAACGAAAGCGATGCACTCGGGATTCATCACGAGCGATGTCGCGCGCATCCTCGTGCGGATAAAAATAGTAACTGTCCCAGGCCCAATAGATGGCCAAGAGGCACCCATTGATGAAGAGCCACTCTTTCCACAGCGTGAGGGTCCACAAAAACGGCACGCCTTGCAAGTATCCGAGGAACAGGGGTGGATCGCCCAGGGGCAACAAACAACCCCCGCAGTTGCAAACGATGAACGTGAACAGCACCACGGTGTGCGTGACATGCTTGCGCTCTCGATTTGTTTCCAGTAACGGGCGGATAAGGACCATTGCCGCGCCCGTGGTGCCGATGAAACTGGCCAACAGTGCCCCGATCGCCAAAAAGACCGTATTGGTGAATGGGTGAGCTGGCAGATCGCCCTCGATGCGAATGCCGCCGCTGATAGTGTACAGACTTGTCAACAGGACCATGAACGGGACGTATTCGTTCAATATCGCATTGGCTAGCAGATTGCTGACGGTGCCTATGTGGAATGATTCGTCGGGGACAAAAGGCGCCACGTGCTGAGCGGGAAAGTGGCCGATGATGGGATATTGATGTGCCAGCGCGTAATACAACACGGTAAGGGCGGCCAAACCGCCGGCCACGTAAAAGCGGTGGAGATTGCTTTCCCACCAATGTTTGGCTCCGCGCAAAAGCGGGAGGATGGCAATGGCCGCCAACATGAGCACGAAGGGGAGGACCGTGTAAAGCGGTGGCGGTGTGAGTTCCGCTTGTTGATCGTGGGCCGCAGCCTTGGTTCCCGCGACATTGATTTTAGCATCGGGCTGCGCTGCTGATGCCGCAGCGGCGTGCATTTCGTTGACGATTAAGGTCGTGGCGTGCTGCGGCCAGCCGACCAAAACCGACACTGCATAACACACGATGACTATACCAACGCCGATAATTACGCTGTGCGAAGAAACTGGCAACCGTGACGTTGGCGCCACGGCAACAGGAGGATGTCGAAGATGACGGTCGCGAGCCATTCAACGCTCTGGTAGCTGGGCAAAGATAACTTAGATATTTCACCGCAACGATTTAGGATCGTCTATCTCAAGTTCCTTCGCTGGCGGCCAATCGGCCTGACTCATTCGCTCGCCAGCCGGTATCCGACGCCTTGCTCCGTAAGCAAGTAATGCGGTTGGGCAGGATCGGCTTCGATCTTGCGACGCAAACTGGCCATGAACACGCGCAAATGTTGCGTGTTTTCAGCCTGCGATGGCCCCCAGACTTCCGCCAGCAGAAATTGATGCGTCAGCACTTTTCCGGCGTGACGCACCAGCGTGGTGAGCAGATTGTATTCCATGCGCGTGAGATGCACTTCAGCGCCGCTGAGAACAACGCGGCGGGCGGACAGATCAACCTTCAAATCACCCGATTCGAAGATTGGCGTCTCGTTGCCGTTTTGTACGTAGGCGTTATGACGCAAGGCCACGCGAATGCGGGCGAGCAATTCGCCGGTACTGAACGGCTTTTGCAGGTAATCGTCAGCGCCGTGGTCCAATGCCATGATTTTTTGCGCATCCTGATTGCGGACCGACAGGACGATAATCGGGGATTTGAGCCAATCGCGCAGTTTGCGAAGCACTTCCTGGCCATCCATGTCTGGGAGACCGAGATCCAATATCACGACGTCGGGCGGATTTTGCGCAGCCACTGACAGCGCTTGCTCGCCCGCACTGGCTTCCTCAATGCGATAACCGGCGCCGGACAGAAACGCCCGTAGAAATTTCCGCATGGGCGCTTCGTCTTCCACCAACAGGACCAGCGGCGGCGAGGAAATGCTGGCGGACATGGAATTCGCGAGTGTTGAAAAGTTTGATTTGAGCGCGTTCAGGCGAGTGATTCCTCTACCATTAGATTAGCTTGCGGGCTCCGCGGTGGGCAGGGCAGCGTAATAATAAATTCGGCGCCGCCGGCCGTCCGATTGGCGGTGCGGATTTTCCCCGAGTGGGCATGCACGATACCTTGGCAGATGGGTAAGCCTAAGCCGATGCCGCGCTGGCCGTCAGCCACAATTCGCGAGCCGCGATAAAATTTATTGAATATTTTGGTTTCACTACCGGGTGACAGGCCTGGCCCGTTGTCTGCCACGCAGATTTCGGCGACATCGCCTTGGCGATGGGCAGTGATTTCGATGCGTGTGCCTGGCGGCGTGTAGCGTGCAGCATTTTCCAGCAAATTGACGAGAACTTGCTCGATGAGTTCGGCAGCGACCCAAAGCAGGGGGAAATCACGGGCAATATTCACCTGTACGGTATGCTTCTGAAGTTCTCCGCGCATGCGGGCCAGGACCACCCCCACCAGTTCTTCCAGCACTTGCCACTCGCAATTGAGCACGAGTGTACCTGAATTCAGGCGGGCCATTTCCAACAGATTATCGACCTGTCGCGACAAGCGATGCGATTCATCGACCATGGTTTGCAGCATTTCGCGGCTGCCAGCGGAATTAGGGTCGGTCGAATTGTCCAGCAAGCTGGCGGCGGTGACGGCAATCATCGCCAACGGCGTGCGCAAATCGTGCGAGACCGAACTGAGCAGCGCATTGCGAAACTCCTCCGCCTGGACACGCAATTGAGCCTGTTGAACTTCCAGGCGAGATTGATCGCGCTCAATGGCCAAGGCGATCAGGCTGGCGCAGGTTTCCAACATGCGGCGCTCTTCAACATCGAACAACCGACGAACGTCGCCGGGCCGAACTCCCATCACACCCATCAGGCGCTGGGAACCGATTAAGGGTATCCAAATGGCCATGGCGTTGGGAAGCAGATCGGTCCCCAGCCCTGCGGTGCAGCGGTTTTCCGCCACCCATTGCGCGGCGGAGATGTCAGCCGCATTGCCGGCCAGAGCGGTTTCGGCGCCAAATTGAATTTGTAATTCGCCGTCAGCCTTGGACAAAGATAACACGACTTCGCCAGCAAATGCCTCGATCAATTGGCGGCCAGCCCGGGGAATTAAGTACTCCGTCCCGGCCAGCTCGCTTAATTGGCGTGTCATACGATAGAGTTGCGCGGTGCGGCGCTCCTGTTGCTGAGAAGCAAGAAACAGTTCCTCCATTTGGCGTTCGTGCTGTTGCGAGGTCCGCAATTGCGCTTGCAGCCGGGCCGTAAGCTCGCTAATCAAAATGCCGATGCCCAACATCACTCCCAACGTGACGATGTACTGTGTGTCGCTGCGGGCAAAAGTAAAAAGCGGCACGACGAAGAAATAATCGAAAACCAATACTCCGAGAACCGCCGCGGCAATGGCGGGCCCGCGTCCAAAGCGTGCCGCTACGACCGCCACCGCCGCCAGGAAAATCATGGCGATGTTGGTTGTCGTCAATCCGACGTTGTAACTGAGCCAGCCCAGCAGGCCGCAACTGGCAATGACCGCCGCCGTGGCCGCATAACGCTTCCAAGAAAACGGGGCTTTCTGCAGAGCCGCAGTGTGGGAGGAGGCCGGTGAGTCAGGGTTGGTTGTGGACATCAGGCATCTAAAATTCCGCTTTTGAGCGCGAAATCGGGGTATGCTAGGGTGCCCATTTCGCTGCCGTCGAGTCCCTGGAGTTCCGCATCGCGGCTGACACGCAGCGGCGTGACCAGCGCGCTGAGTTTAAATAATCCATACGCGGCGATGAAGCCAAAGACAAGCAGCACGCCGGCTTCTAAAAGCTGCGCCACAAGTTGGCCTCCGTCGCCGTAAAACAGCCCGCGGACACCATCGACGCCGCCGGGTAGCTTGGCGTAATCATCGCGGGCCACGCCGTTCCAGCCGGCGCCGAATTTTCCAGTGGCAAACAAACCGACGGCAATGACGCCCCACAGGCCGGCCACGCCATGCATGGAGATTGCACCGACGGGATCGTCGATGCCGACCTTATCCCAAAACAGCACGCTAATAATGACCAACACACCGCCGATAGCGCCAATGGCCAGCGCCGCCCACGGTTCGACAAAGGCACAGGCTGCACTGATCGCCACCAATCCGGAGACCAAGCCGTTGCACATGAGCGTAGGATCGGGCTTTTTCACAGTAAACATCAGATAAAACATGGCGCCTACCGCGCCGCCAAAACCACCCAGCGCAGTGTTCACGAAGACCGAGCTGAGCGACAAATCGGTTCCCGCCAGCGTGGCGCCCGCTGTCATTCCAAACCAGGCGAACAGCAAAATGAGCGTGCCGATAATGACGAAAGGAATGCTGTGCCCGGGCATGGCGCGTGGCCGGCGATTCACAAATTTTCCCAGCCGCGGACCCATGCAAATGGTGCCAGCCAAGCCGATGACAGCTCCCATGGCGTGAATCACTCCAGAACCGGCGAAATCGACGGCGCCGTGCCCCAAATTCCAATTTTTTCCCATTTGGGCCAGCCAGCCGCCACCCCACATCCAGTTGGCAAATAGCGCCAGCGGCACGATCACCCAAAAACTATACAAAACGAAATTTCGCCAAGCCCAGCGTTCGGCCATGGCGCCGGTGGGAATCGCGGCGGCGACAATCAGAAGTGCGGCCATCAAAAAGAAAAATGCTAATACGGCGGGCGAGTTCAATCCGGCGAGTCCAAAACCTTTCGTGCCTAGTAGGCCGTTGGTTGATATGTCGGGGGCGTTAGGATCGGAACCGATGCCTACGCCGTGGTTGAGCAGATTCATGTCGCTGTCCAACCCCGCAGACCAGCCGGGCGGAGCGAGTCCGCCCGCTAGGTTTCCCCATCCCAGGGCAAAGCCATACAAAAAAATCGCACAGCCGGCCAACGGCACAATCATCAAATTCACGGCGAACAGATGCGCGGAATTCTTCGGTCGTCCCAAGCCGCCGGCAACCAGCGCGAGGCCCCCGGGCACGAGCAATGTCAGGCAACCTGCCATGAGCGCCCAAACGACGAACGGCGAAAACGATGAAGCGGCGGCGCTGGGCATGGGCGATTTGGAATCTTGCGCAAGCGCAGCAGGTGAATTGATGAGCGCCCAAGCTAGACACAACCCGGCGCATAAAGGAACGGTCCGCCTTTGAAACATGCAAGCTCCCTCAATCGGTTTGAAACAGCACTTCCGCGAGATAATTTGTTCCTCTTTGCAATTGTACTTCCACCACGGCAGGTTCGCCTTTGGCACGGTCGCTTGGGGAACTAAGCATCTTCCACCGGGAAGAACGTGTACGGTGGAAACTGCCTCTATAAAAACATAAAAGGTGCCACGGGCAATTGCTACCCGTGGCACCTCAAGTTTAGGTTAAACCACCGAAACGTAACATCAGACAATCAGTTAGGCAGGGGAAACCTTGCGAGAAGCTGCATCGGCGGAACTGACAAACGATGTTTTGCCTTTCTTCTTGCCGGAAGTGACGAAGTAGAAGACGCCATAAACGCCCCAGACTCCAGCGACCCCCAAGGCGATAAAAGGCTCCAGCTTGCTCATTCCCGCGATAAAGAATGGCCCTACGAGGTAACACACCATGCACGCCAAATTAGCGAATATGCCAAACAGCGGAATAAACATGTGTTTAATTCCGCTGAAAGTGTGATGCTCTCTAAAGGCCACAATGGCGATAAAGCAGGTGAGGCCATAGAGCATGAATGTTCCGAAGTTGCTTACCAAAGTGACGATCAGGAAGCTGTTCGGAATATTCTGCGCTGCTGCGAACGAATGCACCAAAAAGGCTGGATACCAGATGCTGGCCTTCTGGGTGTCCGACAGAGCGGTATCGAGCCCTGCGGTGGCCCCAGGTCCGCATAAATACCACAGAACGGTAATAATCCCAAAGAACATTGAAACAAAACAGAGCGTCCAGATGGCCCGATGTGGCGTCAGATTTTTCCCGTGCAACATGCCGAAATGGGAAGGAACTTCGTCATCGCGACCCATGGCATAAGTCACTCGCGCGCCGGTATTCATGCACGACAGAGTTGTGCCAATCAAAGCCAGGAACACGGTGACCGCTTCGACCAACATGAAGGTTTTTGCAGCACTGGCGCTGCCAAAGAACCAAGTTCCGGCCAACAACATCATATCTGCTAAGGGGGCGCTTGAACCTGCGGCAGTTGTAATCGGGTAAGCCGGATTGAGGAAGTAGCCCGCGGCAAAGTATTCGAATAAGTAACAAATTACGCCTTGAACGAACAACGCCAACAACACCGCGCGGGGAATATCGCGCTTGGCATCCTTGGCTTCTTCGCCCAACGAAGTGACCGATTCAAAGCCCACTAGGATGAGAATTGCGATGCAGGCTTGTACGACCAAAAATGTAGGATTGCCATGCTCGCCGCTTAGATGAGGCGCGATTACCGACACGGCAGATTCGTGAAATTGGAACGTATCTTGCTTTTCACTTTTGGGATCGTTCGGGTCCGATGGTAACTGTTGGAAACCTTGTCCTGCGTAGTTGAGAGTCAAGTACGAAATCTGCGGTTTGCCGTCTTTGTCCATGACCGGGTTGCCCTTGTCGTCCTTGACCACATCCGGTTGATAGTGCCCGGTTTTATCATCCTTAATCGGTTTGCCATCTTTATCATTGGCAATGTTGTAATTGATGGGGTAACCATCGGGATCTAAAGTCCAACCGACGGAGCCTTCCCCATGATTCAATCGGTAACCAATGGCAATGACTGAGAAAATCAACAGCGCCGTGATTTGAATGACGTTGACTGCGATATTGACTCCCGTGGAACCAACGACTCCGCGATAGGCAATGTAGGAAACAAAGGCTGAGAAAAAGACGCAGAAACCAATCATCAATGTTGGGCTGCCGACGGCATTGCTGAACGTGTCGGGCATCAGCGTACCCGCGATGTAACCGATGAAAATACCGGTAACCCCTACCATCAGCCCTGGATAAACCCAGTAATATAAGTGGCTTGCCCAGCCGATGACGAATTTGGCAAGTCGTGCGAATTTATAGGCATGGGTTTTCGAGAGAAATGCTTGTTCGGCAAAAAAATATGATGAACCCGCTCCGGGATAAAGCTTGGACAATTCGGCATAAGAAATGGCAGTGGCATAACACAGCAAAACGGCTGCGAAAATGCCAAACCAAATTGCGCACCCGGCCGTGGGAGCCCCATATTGGGACTGTTCTACCAACGTCAACCACAAAAACGCGCCTGGGGCGATGAGCGCCATGGCGTTCATCGTTAGCCCGGTGAGACCGAGCGTCTTTTTCATTACCGGGCCAGAGGAAGGATCAGCAGACATGCAACACCTCGTTCAATTTGCCAGAAGGATGGGAACAAACGCCTGGAAGGAGTCGAAACAGGGACTGCGGCTACGAAACAACACCTCGCCTAAAAACACGTTAGCAAACACATCGTCCGACCGCCTCACAGACCGAGCGCGGTTTGGGCATCGAGAAGGAAAGAGAACGAAACACCAGCGGGAACAATCTGTCAGCCCGGGGGGCCGTACGAATTTTTCCCGTCCGATATGCACGCGTTGATCTCTTGGAGAAGTCCCTTCTCGCGCGTAGTCGCGCTGGCCATGGACAATCCGCCTCCGCCTGTGCCCTGTTTCTTAATGCGGCGTTTATTTTGCAAGTAACGTACCAGCAGAGTTTAGAAAATCTTTATCGCCTTCGTTGTTTTTATAAGTGTTTGATTCATAATGTTTTAGACGATATTATCTGGCGTGCGTCGGACAGCTCGTGCATAAAAAATATGCTAACGAATCAGGCAAGTATTGCCATGAAGTGGGGCGTTTGCGCCGAACAGGTCGTCCTGCAGGCGTCTTTTTTACCCGTCCTGTATTGTGAATAACTTTTGATATAGTGGGCCGGGCAAACAACAGCGAAAAAATAGGCGGTGGTTCTAATCCAGTCCACCGATCAGCCGTTTACAGCGGAGTCATTTAGCAGATGAAGTTGACGTTCGCCCAACAGTCGTCGATGGGCCCACGCCCAAACAACGAAGACTGGGTGGGGCATTGGGAGCCCGAAAATGAAGAAGACCGTATAACTCGGGGAACGGTGTTGGCCCTGGCCGATGGCGTCGGTGGCCACGGCGATGGGGAGCAGGCCAGCCAATTGGCCGTGGAAGTGGCGTTGCGACGGTTTTTGGAAGTCAAGCCGGAGACTCCTGCCAGGCAAGTTCTGTGGAAAATGATCACGGCCGCCAATGTGGCGGTGTACGACCGGGGCATGACGAACCGCGGCGTGGGTCGCATGGCCACGACGCTGACCGTTTCGATATTTCGTCATGACGAACTGACGATAGGTCACGTTGGCGATTGCCGTGTATACCTGATTCAAAATGGTCGCATCGAGCAGGTGACCGCCGACCACAATTATGCGGCCTCGCAAGTCAAAATGGGATTACTCTCGCCGTTGGAGGCGGCCACGAGCGAAATGCGCTGCGTGCTGACCCGCAGCATCGGCAAGGAGCCGACAGTTCAAGTTGATTTTTACACCCGCACGGTGAACCGCGGCGATTATTTGGTGCAATGCTCCGATGGATTGTACGCCTGCATCACCGACGATGAAATTTTGGAAATTGTCACGCACGCCACGCCGGAAGAAGCGTGCAAGCAATTGATCGAGCTGGCCGAGCGGCGCAAAACCAGCGACAATTTATCAGTGCAAGTGGCGGTGATCGACAGTGTAACTCAGGTGCGTTACTACCGCGGATTGCCGGTTTATGATGAGCCTCCTCCAGCCATGACAGAAACCGAACTCGGCCAAGTGCTGGACGACCGCTTCGAGCTGCAAAGCGTGATCAGCCGCAGCGGCATGGCTTCGATTTTCAAAGCGCTCGACCGCCAAACTGGCGAAATTGTGGCCGTGAAAGTGCCGTTCATGCAGTTCGAAAGCGATCCGGCCTTCTTCTCACGGTTCCAGCGAGAAGAAGAAATCGGCAAGATGCTGCAGCACCCGAATATCTTGCGCATGATTCCCGTGGACGGGAAAAAAAGCCGGCCGTACATCGCCATGGAATTGCTGGAAGGAAAAACACTGCGGCAAGTCATGCGCAGTTACGGCGTGATGCCTGTGGCCGATGCCTTAAAAATTACCAGCCAAATTTGCGACGCGCTGGCTTACATGCACGACAAAGGCATCGTACACCGGGACTTGAAGCCGGAAAATATTATGCTGCTGAAGGGAGGCGGCCTGCGGATTATGGATTTTGGCATCGCCAAGGCCGAAGGGTTGCGGCGATTGACGTTCGCTGGATTTTCCCCATCGATGGGCACGCCCGATTACATGGCGCCGGAGCAGGTCAAAGGGAAGCGCGGCGACGCCCGCACCGACATTTACGCTTTAGGCGCGATGTTGTACGAAATGGTGACCGGCAGCCCGCCGTTTGACGGCGCGAACCCATACTTGATTATGAACGCGCGGCTGGGGGGCGACCCAATCGCTCCGCGCAAACGGAACAAGGAGCTTTCGCCGCACTTGGAAGAAATCATTCTGCACGCGATGGAGCAAGATCCGGACAAGCGTTACGCTTCGGCGGCGGAAATGAAAGCCGATTTAGACGCGCCGGACAACGTGCCCCTAACCGGCCGGCACGAACGCTTGCGGCCGCCAGTGGTCTGGAAAACCAAATGGCGAACCGCGCGGATGATAATTTTCTTTGCATTAGTACCGGTAGTTGTTTTTGGCCTGATGTACTTACTGTATAACCATCCGTGGATGAAGCATTAAGGGAAGGTAGAAGGCAAAAGGCGGAAAGCAGAAGGCAGAATATTGCTGTGCCGGAAATAGAAATCTGACACGACCAAACAACCGTAGACAACCGGACCCACTGTTGGCAATTCATTCGCCCAGGTATGCGTCTTTCACTCGTTGATCGTTGAGCAATTCTGCCGCCGGGGCGCTGGTGGTGATGCGGCCCGTCTCCAGTACGTAGCCGCGATGGGCCAATTTTAATGCCATTCGGGCATTTTGCTCTACAAGCAGCACGGCGATTCCTTCCTGATTGAGTTGGCGGATGACTTCAAAAATTTTCGCCACGATCAGGGGAGCCAAACCCAGCGAGGGTTCGTCCAGGAGCAGCAATTTAGGGCGGCCCATGAGCGCCCGGGCGACGGCCAGCATTTGCTGCTCGCCGCCGGAAAGTGTGCCGCCGGCCTGCTTGGCGCGTTCCCGTAGGATGGGGAACAGTCCATAAACTCGATCCAAATCTCGGCGGATGTCGGCATGATCGTGCCGAGCGATGGCCCCCAGTTCTAAATTTTCCAACACCGTTAATCGTGGAAAGATTTTTCGTCCCTCGGGCGATTGGCATAAACCTAAACGCACGATTTCATGCGGCGGCAAGTGATGGATTTCCCGCCCTTGAAATACAACATTGCCAGACCGCAAGCGGTTGACGCCAGAAATGCACATTAGCGTGGTTGTTTTGCCGGCTCCATTAGCGCCGATGATAGTAACAATTTCTCCGGCGCGCACTTCGAGCGAAACATTTTTGAGGACCTCGATCGATCCGTAACCGGCATCGGCGTTATTGATGGAGAGGAGTGCGGTCATGTGGCGAGTGAATCGATTTTTGCTGAGTCGCCGGCGGCGGCGGATGAGTACAAATTTATTCGTGTTCCTTGCCGAGGTAGGCCTCGACGACTTGGGGATTATTGCGGACAACTTCAGGGGGGCCTTCGGCGATTTTTTGGCCGTAGTTCAAGACGGCGATGCGGTCTGAAATCCCCATCACCACATTCATGTGATGTTCGATCAACAGGACGGTAATGCCGGCGGCGCGGATACGGCGGATGAGTTGCATCAGCTCGCTCGTTTCGGCCGGGTTCATCCCTGCCGCCGGCTCGTCCAGCAGCAGCAGTTTCGGCTGGGTTGCCAAAGCGCGCGCGATTTCGAGCCGCCGCTGATCGCCGTAGGCCAGCGAATTGGCCAGCGTGTTCGATTTAGCGTCGAGTTCGACAAACTTTAAGGCGCCGCGGGCTGTTTGACGCAGGGCTGCTTCTTCGCGGCGAATGCCGGGCGTACGGAGCATCATTCGAAAAGGGTTCCGTGATTGGCTGCGATCAAGCCCGATCATAACGTTTTCCAGCACGGTCATATTGGAGAATAAACGGATGTTTTGAAACGTGCGGGCGATGCCGGCCAGAGCGATGACATCGGGCGTGCGACGAGCCCGGCTCCAGACGACACACGTGCCCGCGATCCCCAAAAACAGGCCGACAATGAATGTAACCCATTCGGTGCGGTGCCGATCGGCCTGTTCGTCGCGGACAGCGTAGATGGCAGCGGCGATGCGAGAAGCGGTGGTGGGCGAAGCATAATCTGCTAGAACCTGATCGCCGGCTGCGGACATAATGGCCCAGCGATCGCCGTGCATCGCAGGCTCAATCGGCTTGCCACAGGCGACCAACTGTTGAAGTTGTTGGCATTGTTGTTCCGCGGCGGCGCGACCGGATTGATTGGCGGTGGCGCCCAACAATGGTTCGCCATTGGTCGTGACCACGGCCCAGCGGCCGCGTGGCTGCGGCTCGACAGCCAGTGCGCCATCTAAGTAGCTCCACAGATCGCTCCAGGCTTTGGTAACATGAAATTGTTTCGAGGCAAAATCGTAATTGCGTTTGATCGTGGCGTGCCACAGGTCATCGATGTTCGCACTCACGGCGACGGCGGCCAAAGCCGTGATCATGCCCACCAGGGCACAGGCAACGAATAAACGCCAATTCACCGGGCGTTGCAGGCGGCGACCGTCGAACAGAATAGTTCCGGCAGTTGGTTGATAAATGCCGGTGATGGCGTTGAAGACGGTGGTTTTTCCGGCTCCGTTGGGACCGATGACAGAGAAAACTTTCCCCGGCTCGATCTGCAAATCAACCTTGCTGACGGCCGTGAGACCACCAAAACGCATGGTCAAATTGCGGATGTTGAGCAGCGGTTGGGAATTGGTCATTTAATGTTCATTGGCCGATCAATGAGCCCGTGTCATTGGTTGTGCAGTTCCCGCTGAACGCGGACCGAAGGCCACAAGCCTTCGGGCCGGAATCGCATCATCGCGACCAGGGCAAATCCGAAAATCATCAACCGCCAATTGCTGAACGACAACAATCGTTCTGCCAGGGGCGATAATTTCCCGCCACTCGTCCCCTGCATCCACGACTGCAAGCAGGAGTTAATTTGGGGCGAAAGGATGTTGTCAAACCCCAGCAGCAAAAATACTCCCAACAATACGCCGCGCACGCTTCCAAGGCCGCCAAGAATTACACAGCAAAGCATGATGATGGATCGATTGAAATCGTACGAGTTAGGATCGGCCGTCGTGGTGAGCTTGGTGGCGTACAGGCAGCCCGCTAAGCCGGCCAGGCTTGCGCTGACGGCGAAGGAGGCAAGTTTGGCGCGGGGAGCATTGATGCCCATGCAGGCGGCGGCGAGCTCGTCTTCGCGGATGGCAATCCAGGAGCGCCCTAATCGTGAGTGTTCCAGGTTCGTCAGCAGGACAATCATCAGCGCCAGGATGGCCAGGGTTAAAAAGTAGAACAGGCGATAGTCGGTTTCCCAACTGTTTTCGATGCCCAGCCAGCCCACGCCTGTAGCCAGCCATTGCGGCATGTGCGGCGGCGGAATGGGATTCAGCCCCTTGGTGCCGGCGGTGATTTCTTCCAAGTTGCGAAGCGTGACTTTTACGACTTCGCCGAAGCCGAGCGTGACCAGGGCCAGATAATCGCCCCGTAGCCGCAAGGTGGGCGCGCCCAAAATTAAACCGCATAATCCGGCTCCCACGGCCGACAGCACTAGCGCCAAGGTAAACGGCACCTGAAACGGATAAGAAGGTACGCGCAAAATGCCCGTGATGTACACGCCAATGCCGAAGAACGCGGCGATACCCAATTGCAGCAAGCCTGTGTAACCGACGGCCACGTTCAAGCCCAGGGCCAGAATGGCAAAGATGAACAGGGTGGAAAGTTGATCGCCCAGTGAGTTGCCGAAAGTCGGGCCCAGCCAATTGGGGAAAATCGAACGAGCCAGCGAACAGGCAACCGGAAAGAGCGCCAACAGGGCCAGCGGGAACAGATTCCATCGCCAGAATGAGCGCGCCGGTTGTTTTTGGGTTAGAGCCATTTTTCTGGCCGAGGCTGCAATGTTTTGGTGGAGGTTAGACTTTCTCGCGAGTTCGCTCGCCGAGCAATCCGGAAGGACGGAAAATTAAAATCACGATTAAGATGCCGAAGATGATGGCCGCAGTCCACCGTTCTTCAACATACGCTGAGCCCAACGATCGGACCATGCCGAGCACCAAGCCGCCGAGCACCGCGCCGGGAATGTTGCCGATGCCGCCCAAGACGGCGGCAGTGAATGCATACAAGCCATTGACGTAGCCGATTTGAAAACCGATGGTGCCGATGTACATGGCATAGATGACCGCAGCAAAGCCGGCCAGAGCGCCGCCGATGAGAAACGTGCCGCCAATCACCCGCTCCACGTGAATGCCCATCAACTGCGCGGCAACCGGGTCCTGCGATACGGCGCGCATAGATTTACCCAGCCGTGTGAATTTCACCAGTACGGTCAAGGCTGCCATAATTGCGGCCACGACCACCAACAGTACGGCATCGGACGGCGTGAACGTGATTGCCGAATCGCCCAGTAAATTCCGCTGCGAAATGAGATTGGGTACGCTTAAATCGGCCGGGCCTTTCCACAAAAGGCCGATGTTTTGGAAGATGAACGACACGCCGATGGCCGACACCAGCGGCGC
>DATJYL010000074.1 GCA_035499655.1 Pirellulales bacterium | reverse complement strand
CATATCGAATCCTTTCCGGCCCAACGGGCCGGCTGGATTCTCTCATGCGCCCTGGATCAGTTTTCAGGAAGGGGGTCAATGGAACATCTGCAAATCGTTAAATCGAAATCAGGACGTGTGCGAAATTGCCCAAAATTGGTGTAACAAATTTCCTGATGTAGACACTTTCCCCCCGGATGCGACAACTGGACGATTGTCGCGCTTCAGGCATGTTGCCGACGACTTCAACTCGCGACTGATCCGCCACCCCAGGCAGCGACATCCGTACGTCTATGGTAGTATTAGCAAACATGTACAGAGATTCGAATCCCTCCCCAAGCTGAATAGTTTTTGGTTCGTGGGGAATATCGACTTACATTTATTTGGCTTCGACATTTTCCATGCCCCGCGATAAAAGTCACACCGCCTTCGAACGCGCCAAACAATTGATGCCGGGCGGGGTGAACAGCCCGGCGCGGGCGTTTGGCGGAGTTGGCGGCGAGCCGATTTTTTTTCACGAAGGGCGCGGTGCGTATCTCTATGACATCGACGGAAATCGGTACATCGATTACGTGGGCTCGTGGGGGCCGCTGATTCTTGGTCACAGTCATCCGGCGGTCCAGCGGGCGATCTTAGATACAACATTGCGGGGAACCAGCTTCGGTGCGCCAACAGAAGCGGAAAGCGAATTGTGCGAGCTGATTATCGCGGCCGTGCCCAGTGTGGAAAAAGTGCGGCTGGTGAATTCCGGGACCGAAGCCACGATGAGCGCCATCCGTTTGGCGCGAGGTTTCACCGGGCGTGATGTGATTGTGAAGTTCGCCGGGAATTATCATGGGCACGTCGATAGTTTGCTGGTGGCGGCGGGGAGCAGCGCGGCAACGCTGGGCGTGCCGAACTCGCCGGGGGTGACGGCCGGCACGGCAAAGGACACGCTGCTGTTGCAATATAACGACGTGCCGGGGTTGGAAGCGGCGTTCAAGCAGCATGGACCTAAAATTGCCGGCGTGATTGTGGAACCGGTGGTCGGCAACATGGGCGTGGTTGTGCCGGCCGACGGATTTTTGCACACGCTGCGGGAACTGACGCAGCGGCACGGGGCGCTGCTCGTTTTTGACGAAGTGATGACCGGCTTCCGTGTGGCTTACGGCGGCGCGCAATCGCTGTTTGGCATTCGGCCCGACTTGACGACGCTGGGGAAAATTGTCGGCGGCGGTCTACCCGTCGGCGCTTATGGGGGCCGTGCGGACATCATGGATCACGTGCTGCCGGCGGGCAAAGTATTTCAGGCCGGGACGCTGAGCGGCAATCCGTTAGCGACAGCGGCGGGCATTGCCATGTTGAAAACGCTGCGCGACACCAATCCATACCCACGGCTGGAACAACTTTCGGCCCGATTGGCGAAAGGCTTGCACGAAGCTGCAGCCGCCGCCCAAGTGCCGCACACCGTGGCGCGCGTCGGCAGCATGCTGACGCTGTTCTTCAGCGCCGAGCCCGTGACCGATTGGCCGACAGCCAGCCGCTGCGATACGAAGCGATTTGCCCGGTATTTTTGGGGTTTGATCGAGCGCGGCGTGTACATGCCGTGCAGTCAGTTCGAAGCGCTGTTTGTTTCGGCTGCGCACAGCGAATCAGATATTGACGCGACCATTGCCGCAGCTTCAGAAGCGCTACGAATTAGTGGGTAATCTGCCTGGGGGCGCGACTAAACCACTGCGTCAGGTTTTACTTGGAACCTGTACCGAGCGCCTGCTTGGCTTTATTGACAGCATCTTGCGCGGCTTTGACGCGGTCTTGAATCGATTGCGTTTGGGGAGCGGCCTTCGAGGCATCTGGTTTTGAGGTGGAATCAGCATTTGCAGCATCGGGAGTTGCCGCGTCCGTTTTGCGGCTTGCTTCGATTGCGGCAATGCGTGTGGCGGCATTTGCATCACCTAACTGCTGCGCCTTTTTGTACCAGGTTAGCGCTTGGTCCAGGTCTTGCTTCACGCCCGAGCCATTTTCGTACATGCTGGCGACGTTGTGACAGCCTTGGGCGTTGTTTTGATTGGCGGCTTTCATAAACCATTGCAGTGCGGCCTGATCGTCTTTTCCGACGCCCGTCCCATTGGAGTAACAAGTTCCCAGCGCATTTTCCGCATCGGCGTAACCTTGCTGGGCGGATTTGGTGAACCACTGGACCGCGGTCGCATCGTCCTGCTTCACTCCGTAGCCGAACTTGTACATTATGCCCAAAGCGGATTGGGCCTTGGCATTGTTTTGGGCGGCGGCTTTTTGATACCAATCGAGAGCCTGAGCGTAATCTTTGTCGACCCCGGTTCCGTTTTCGTACATCACACCCAAGTTGCTTTGAGCGGAGGCATTGCCTTGATCGGCGGCTTTGCGGTACCACTGGACCGCCTGAGCGTAATCTTTATCGATGCCGCTGCCGGTGTTGTACTTGAGTGCCAAGTCGTACTCGGCAAATTGGTTTCCCTGATCGGCGGATTTCTGAAACCACGAAACCGCCGTCTTAGGATCTTTCGTAACCCCTAAACCATTATCTAACATAAAGCCGTATTGCAATTCTCCCGTGGCGCTACCCTGGTTGGCGGATTTTTGCAGCCACGAAAGCGCTTGTTTGTAATCCTTGGTCACGCCGTTGCCATCGAGATAAGCCAAACCGACTTGAGCTTGCGCCTCGGCCTGGCCTTGATTCGCCGCCTTTTGAAACCACTGCAAGGCAGTGGCTCCATTTTTTGCGACGCCACGGCCTGTCTGGTAGGAAATGCCAACGTAATACTGGGCGTCGGCGTTGCCCAGATTGGCGGCTTTCAGGATCGCGGCGTCGGCGGCGGCAGTGTCCTTCTCAACTCCCGTGCCAGATTGTTGCAGCAGCGCGTATTCGTAAAGTGCCGAAGGATTGCCCTGGTCTGCAGCTTTCTTCAACAGATCAACCGATTTGGCGGGGTCTTTCGGCACGCCGGTCCCATCGCGATAAAGAATCGCCAAATTGCACATTCCGGCGGGAGTGAGTTTGTCGCCGACTTTCAAATAGGCTTCGGCCGCTTTGTCTGGATTTTTTTGCAGGCCGCGACCGTAAAAGTACAAATCGCCCACGCTGATTTCGGCATCGGTGTTGCCTTGAGCGGCGGCTTTCATGAACCAATCGAGCGCTTCGCCGTAATCTTGGGCGATGCCGCCGGCGCCAGCGGAATAAAGCAAACCCATGTTGTATTGCGATTGGGCATTTCCTTGATCGGCCGCTTTTTTGTACCACAGCGCGGCCTGTTGAACGTTTTTCGGGAAACCGGCGCCGCCCGTATTGTATAAATCGCCCAAGCCATTGATGGCATCGGTATTGCCCTGATCGGCGGCTTGTTGGAAGAACACAGCCCCTTTGCCAAGGTCCTGATTGACGCCAAGACCCTTCTGGTAGAGAAGGCCGAGACGATATTGCCCGATCGCATTGTTTTGGTCGGCGGCTTTGCGGTACCAGATTTCCGCTTCTTCGTAATCTTGCTTGACGCCGTGGCCGTCTTCGTAGAGTTGGCCCAAAGCGGCTTGAGCGATGGCATCCCCCTTGTCCGCGGCTTTTTGATACCAGTTGGCGGCTTGGGTGTAATCTTGGTCGACGCCCAAGCCCTGCACGTAGAAGCGGGCAGTATTGCTTTGACCGCTTACGTTTCCAGCTTGGGCCGCCTTGAGATAAAAATTGAACGCCTGTTTCAAATCTTTTGGCCGACCCTCTCCATATTCCTCCATGAGTCCGAGGTTATTAATAGAATTTGTGTAGTTTTGGTCGGCTGCCTTACTCAACCAGAAATAGGCCTTGTCATAATCCTTGGAAACACCGAGCCCGTCCATGTACATGTCTCCCACAACGGCCTGCGCCTGGGCCACGCCTTGATCGGCCAGCGGCTGGGCCAAAGTCATGGCTAGCGTGTAATTTTTGCCGTTGTATGCTGCCAGGGCGTTGTCAAGCTGTGCCTCGGGCGTGGAGCCCGCCCCGCCCGTAACACCGCTGCTATTTCCGGAATTGCTGTTGCCGGAATTATTCGTGGCGACGCCGGTGGATCCCGAACTTGAGGCGCCGGAACCGGAACCCGAGTTGTTTGTGCCGCCACCAGCAGTATTGCCGCCGTTGTTATTGTCGTTGGAGCTGCCGGAGAACAGCTTGGAATACGCCTGCGAGTGAATCTGGTTGTAGACGATAAACACCAACGACATCAGCCCGGTCGCGGCAAAGACGACAAACCAGTCGGTGGTGATGAGCCGCTTGAAGTTCATCAGGTCACCTCGACTTGCAATTGACCGGTGTCGGTGCCGACATAGAGGTTGACCTTTTTGGAACCGCGGCGCTTGGCGTCCAGAATGGCGTGTTCGGTTTGCTCTCGGATGAAGCGGCCGAGCTGGCGGACTCCGTATTCGGCAAAATCTTGATTGCGCTGGACCGCTTCCAAAATGAGTTCGGGAGCGGTGTAGCCGACGTCAATTCCGTATTCGCGCCAATAGCGGCATAGCTGCAAGCAGGCGACCTCGGCCACGTGCAGGGGAGGCAAAGTGTCGAGCAGATAAACGCCATCCCAGCGGGAAAGGAAGGCGCGGTCGAATTTGTTGGTTTCGGCCAGGGCATCGCGGCTGCGGCCCAGCCAAACGGACGAAGTGGTCGAGCCGACTTCGCCCGCCAGGGTGCGCAGCTTTTCGACGCCGGCATTGGAGGTGGCAAAAAAAACGCAGGCGCTGAAATCGACCAAGGCACCCGAGCTTTTTTCGCGGCAACTGGCCGTATCTAAGATGTCGTACAGGCAATCGTGCAAATCGTGATGGGCTTTTTCAATTTCGTCGAAGATTACCACACGGTACGGATTTTCCAGCACGGGGCGCGTCAGCCGGCCGCCGATTTCGTAGCCCGGCATTCCCGGCGGCGGGCCAATCATGGTGTAGACGTCGCCCGGTTGCTTGAATTGGTTCATCGCGAGCAGGACCACTTCCGACTCAGGATACAAACCCTGGGCCACCAATTGCGAGAGAAAAGTTTTGCCCGTGCCCGTGGGACCGACCAGCAAGAAGTTGCCCAGCGTGCGGCCGGGGCGAGCTAGTTGCAGGCTTTTATGCAAATGGGTGAAGACCGATTCGACAATGGCGTCGTGTCCGCGGAGATTATCTTTTAGCCAGGGGAGCATCTGGTTGGTATCGATGGCGGCAAGTTTTTGGTAATTGACCTGGCGTGCGCCTTCGCGATAGATGCGTTCTTCGCGCTTTCGCGTTTTGTAAACAAGCACCATGCCGGCGATGCTGATGAGCAACAGCGACGGCGCGAACCAAATGGAAGCTTCGTTCAACACGGAAGTCACCATGACGGCCATGATGACCGCCACGATGGCTTGCAAGGGATCGCCTTTGAGAAAACCGCGCGATTGGCCTGGAGCGCTCATTGGACTTGCACCTGCCACTGCTCGGACTGACCGACTTGCAAGATGTCGGTGCGGGACTCGCCCAGCGACGAAATAAAACCAACCGTGACGCCGCCCCCGCCGCCATCTTGTGTGGCGAGCAACTTAACGTCGGCAGGCTGGCCCGGGGCCAGCGGAATGAGAAACGACGTGCCGGCGTTTCTGAGATAAAGATCGCCGTAGTCGACGCCGTTGACGGTCATGTCGACGTGGTCTCCGTCTTCTTCCAAAAAGTCGAGCAGATAAATGCGGTACAAATTCTGTTTGCCGGTCTTCAATTCATCGACGGTTTGCGGCGACGTTTTGCCGAGCTGGGCCAGGGCCTGCGCATTGACGGCTTTGAGAGTGCTTAAATCCGTTGCTGCCGAACCGTTTTGACTTGAATTGCCCGCGGCCAGAAACGCCTTCAATTGGTCGGTGGCTTTGGCATCCAGATCGGCCTTGGAAACGGTAAATGTTTTGACGTGTTTTTGAGTCACAGCGGGCGGAGTCGGCGTGCCAGAACCGCCGAAATGTGAAACGCCGAACCAACCGCCCAGCGCGACCGCGGCCACCACCACGGCGATGAGGCCGGTTTTTCCCCATGAATTGCCAGTTTGCACGGCCGGAGGTGTGGCGCTGGGGGGCGCAGAATAAAAGTTGCCTCGATTAGCAGGCGACTGCGCTGCGGAGGCGGCGGCGAATTTTGCACCTGCCGCCGCGGTTGATCCTGCTTTGCCTGTGGGCGAAGTTCCGGGGCCGACAGGCGTAGGGTTCGATTCGCGTGCCGGAGCGGGGCGCTCTAAATCCGGTTGCATCTCCGGAGATTTCGGGTCATCGGCGCTCATTTGACTCATGGTCCAACCGTTTGCCAAGAGATTGGTTTACGTATCGAATGCGCTGGTGATTTCCAGCTTCCCTTCGGGACTAACGGCCAGGTTGACCGCGCGCGCTTTATTGGCGCGGGCGGCAGCCATTTGCTCGGCGAACAAATCGAAGACGACGCGTTCCAGTTCGCGGACGCCAAATCGGGCCACTTTTTGGCTCGACACCAAGGTTTGCATAATTAATTCGGGAGCGACGAAATTTACGGTCAGCCCGTACTCTTTCGCCAGCCGGACAATTTTGAGCAGCGTGATTTCGGCAATGACCATGCCTTCCAGGGGGCGGAAGACGTAAATGCGGTCGATGCGGCCGAGAATTTCCGGCCGGAAGACTTTGGAATCGGCCAGGTAACTTTTTACGGCATTGACCATTTCGTAATAATCTTTGACGTCTTCCTGAATTTTGCCGATTTGATCGGCGTGGGCATTGCTGGTGAGAATGGTAATGCACTGGGTGAAGTCGGCGGTTTTGCCGGAACCTTGCTCGGTTAACCGGCCTTCGCCCAGCATCTGCAAAAACAAATCGAACACGCTGGGGTGCGCTTTTTCGATTTCATCAAACAGAATAATGCGGCGCGGCTTGGCCATGACGGGGCGCGTCAATTGACCGCCGGCTTCAGAGCCGACATAACCCAGCGGGGTGCCGATCAGCCGCGTTTTGCCTTCGGGACCGGTGAATTCGGAGCAATCGAAGCGAAGCATCGCGGTTTCGTCTTCGAACAGATATTCCGTGATGGCTTTGGCCAGTTCGGTTTTGCCGGTGCCCGTGGGACCCAAGAATAGCAAATTGGCGATGGGCTTGTTGGAGATGGTTTTCGCCATCTGCAAATGAAGCAGCCGGGCACAATCTTCGATGATGGCGTCCTGCCCTTTGACACGGGAGCGCATGTGTTCCAACAGCGCCTTGGGATCGATCTTTTTTTCTTTGCCTTCGTCGGCCGATTTTTGGAGCATGCCCTTGAGCTTTTCCCAATCGGTCATTTTGCTGAGATCTGGCATTACAAATTCTCCAGGGTTAGCCGCCGGGCGCAACTAGCTCGAATTATGCTTGAAAAGTGCTGCAAATTGCAAGCGCGAGGGGTAGTGAATTCCACCCGATAGGAAGCCGCGACGGTGTTTACCACCGGGGCGATTGAGCCAGGCAAGTGTACCACGCGAAATTGGGATGTGTCCACCAATTGAACGCTGGTTTAGTTCGGTTGGGGTACTGGCGGCGGCGGAACTTCTTCGTTACGTGACTGAGGCGGGAGCGGTGCTGATTTGGCATTGCCGGCGCCTGTGGCGTTGGTCGCTCCGTTTGTGACGCTATTGAGTGTGCTGGGAAGCACAACCGGGCCGTTTTGCTGCATATCGACTTCTGCATGGAGCGAAAGAATACGCTGATCGAGTGCCAGGTCGGCATCCAATCCGAGCAGCCAATTCAAAACGGGGGCCGTGTAATTGGCCGGGGCGGGCTGGAACAAGCCCGAGACCAACCGCATTTGGTCGGCCGGCAGTGCGGTCGTAATCCAGGTGGATAACGTGCCGGGACGTTCTTCGAGCTGATACTTTCCACCCAACGGGCAAACCAAGGCGGCGTCGGCCAGGCGCTCGGCGTCTTTCAGGCAATCTTCCGGGGGCACGCGGAGTTGTGCGGTCAGAGATTGCAAAAAGCGAATGTTGCCGATGGCCGCGTTTTTGGCGCTGAGATAGAACATGCCGTTAATCGTGCCGGCCAACTTGGAACGCCCCAAATCGCCAGCGTGAAACCAGGCCTGGGCAGGCCGCGGGGCATCGACAAACTTCAATTGCGGGGTGACGGTTTCCAGAACATCGCGCTGCATGGAAGCGACGGTCAAAGGCCCCATGCGGCGTTGCCAAAATCCTGAGGATGAGCGGCCAAAGCCGGCCGGATCGAGGGGGACTTCTCCCACGCCAATCGACGTGAAGATTTGCGGAGTCGGAGTCGCGCCAAAATAAAACGGCGGCAACAGCGACAGCGGCGAAAGCGCACTCAATCCTCCGCCGCCTTGAGCGTTGTTCAGTGCGTTAGAAATCACATTGCCCAGCGGACCATTGAAAGCCGGTCCGCCTTGCCCAGGCTGAATTTGCAGCAGCGGCGAAGAGGGGGACGCCGGATTTTGTGCCGCGCCCGCTCCGGCGACAGGAGACTGTGCGGCGTTGATGCCTGGTGGAGCCGCATTGCGCAAAGCGCCGAATAACCGATAGATGCCCTGCGGCGGCGCCAAACCTTTGGACGCCAATAAATTGCCGCTTAAGCTGACCTCACCGGTCACCATATCGCCGGGGATCGGAGCCAGTCGTTGTTTGCTGATCGGTCCCAAAGCTGTAGCGATGGTTTGATAACTGCTGGCGGCCAGTGGCGTGATTTGGGCGTCGATCACAATATGCTCGGCGCCCGGTTCTTTCATTCGGCTGGGCTCGCGGCGGATGCCGACCACGACGGGATCGAGGTTAGGCCACTTGGATTGCAACCAGGCGGCAAAATCTTGATAGCGGTGGGCTTCCGCGGCGGTGACCTTATCAAAAGCGACGTCGGCGGCAGGGGCGAACGTTCCGCGTGCTCCCCGGAGGGTGTCGATAAACTGCCCGTTGGGGGTCATTTCCAAGCGGCTGCCGTCGGCCCTTTGGCCGAAGCCTTCAGGCAAATACTGACCCTTGATTAAATCGTCGAGCGTGGCGGCTTTCGCTCCGTCGCCTTGCGCCGCCAATTGTGCGACCAGGACCATGTCGATTTCGGCGGCTGAGCGCATGCGGCGATCCATCTCGATCTGATAATCTGGCCCGGCTAAATTGCTGAAAAAATCGGTCGATAGATACACAAACACTGTGTAATCGCGGTTGGCGGGCATCAGTGATCGGG
The DNA here is from genome assembly GCA_035499655.1 of Pirellulales bacterium. Classification (NCBI taxonomy): domain Bacteria; kingdom Pseudomonadati; phylum Planctomycetota; class Planctomycetia; order Pirellulales; species Pirellulales bacterium. Next base: position 16,461 of record DATJYL010000074.1, on the reverse strand, counting down.
CATAGCGAAACTCTCGCGTTGCGCCCAAGGCGTGTTTGCCAGCGGCGGCTTCGTAAAACTGTTCCACGAGGTGACGGGAGTTGGTGACGAAATGAAAATCGCCGTCGACGGCGTAAAACGACCGGACCCGATTGTCGGGCGTGGACAGGAACGACACTTTGTGGCCGGCAATCTCGACCTGCTGGTCGGTGCAACCCGGCTCGCGCTGCAAGGTGGCGGCGCGCTGGCGGGTGAAATCGGAACCGAGGGCCAGATTATTTCGAGCTTGGAATACGAATCCGATGGTGGCCCCCTCGCGGAAAAACATATCGTCGCCGACCATCGCCACATCGGCGATCACGGCGGGACCTAACAATGGGGCCAAGACCGATTCTTTCAGCGATAATTGCCGCTCGATGCGGGGCGTTAGGGCGTAATCCAGCCCGCGGCGATTGATTAAATTCTGCAAATCGCCGCTCCAGCGGTCCAATGTATCGCGAAACCATTGGTAGTTGGCGAAACTGCCGTAGCGAATATAAAAGCAATCGGAAGGCACGTGCCCGGCGATGGGTTCGACGGCAACATCACCGAGGACCTCGGGCACATTGACGGTGAACTGCATGGCGGCCGGCAGCGGTTGATCGGCAACTTCGGGCGTGTCGCTGTGGCGCGTGAGGACTTGAAGCTGCATTTCGTTTCGCAAACTTTCGCTGCCCAGCAGCAAGCCAAGTTGGCGGTTGGCTTGTTCGTCGCCCGTTGGCACTGCGGGCATCTTCGGTTGCCCGCCGGAGGCCGAGCCCAGCAAGCCGTCGGCTATCAGCCGGATGGGAGGCGGCGGAATTTGACTGGCCGGGGGCAAATTCAACCGCCGCGAAAGCGTGGACAGTAAATAATTGTCAACCAACGGAGGGTAATCGGCGGGGCGATCGATGCGGTTGGCTTGCCGCGTATATTTCACCCACCAATCGCTTAACAAACGCTCGTGACCAACCGGGTCGCGTACCGGGGTAACGCTAATCGAAGCGGCTACCGGGGCGTAAAGCTGCAAATCCAGCGGCGAATCGCCGGTGAATAGAAAATACACTGTGGCGGTTTGCGGGCGGCCCAGAAATTCTCGGGCAACCGTGCGCAGGGGTTCTGCCTGAAACGCTTGATACCAGGTGCGGCCGCTTTTTTCCGTCAGGGTGAAACCGCTGTTGCCCAGCAAGGCGGGATTCACACCCTGCGGTAAGGCCACGGTCCAACGTCCCACGCCGTAGGGCTCGCCGGCAATAGCCTCAACCACAGGTTCCTGTGGAAGCCGGCCTTTGAATAATTGTGCGTCGGCCGAAGAAGCAATGCACAGGGTGGCAATCGCCGTTAATGCTGCGAGAAGTTGTTTCATTTCCGGCCATTTCTCGAGTGATTCAAGATGCGAAGTGCGAACCTGGCGGGCGCTTTGATGCGTCCTTCAGTTTACGACGGAGATTGCTGCATGTCGCGGGGTAAAATGGGGGCAATCACCCCTGGTTTTGGAACGCGAGATGCGAACGAACAAGCACAGTGGGCCTAATCACAGCTTCTTGAGATCGTCAAATTACAGGTTAGCCGGAGAGCCATTGCAGACCGCTGGATCGAGGTGGAAATCGATGACCAGCGGCAAATGGTCGCTAGCACTGCGGGCCGCCGCGCTATGCACCACATGGGCCTGGCGAATGTGAACCTCGCCGCGGAAAAATGCCTTATCGAGCGAGCTTAGCGCCATGTAGGCCGGAAAGGAACGGAATCGCGAAATGGGCGTTGTGATTTGGCAAAACCCGCACTCGTGCAGCGTGCCTCGGTGCAGTTGATTTCGCCAATCGTTGTAATCACCGACAATCAGTGTGGGCAGCATGTGTGACTCGCGAAACAACTGGTGATTCAACAAATGCCCAATCTGCCAATGCCGCTCCGGATGGCTCAGGCCGAGATGGAAATTCACCAGGTGCAGCGCGCCTTCCGGGGTTTCGACAACGACGATTTGCGCTCCCCGCGGTTTTTTTGAATTTAGCCGCAGCGAAATTTGATGCTTCGTAGCAAACGGCCAGCGCGAGAGGATCAAATTTCCGTAGCCGCCGCTTTTGAAGTTCACATTTAACTGAAACAGTTGCGCCGTGGCCTTGAAATAATCGGCCAGCAATTGGGGCTGATCGTGATAATGCGAGCGGTGAGAATTATGTGCGACTTCTTGTAGGCATAAAATGTCGGGGTTCTGCGCTTCGATGACATCGATGACACGCTCCAAACGGCAGCGCCGATCGCGCCCGCCAATGCCCTTATGAATGTTGTAACTGAGAAGACGCATGTTTTATTTAGCCCTCGGTCAGTGACCGGGGGCTAACTGCTGAAAAACTCACCACTCGACCGCCACTTTAATCACCGCTTTGTGAATTTTGGTTGGCGCCGCGACAGGTGCATGGGCATCACCGGGGAAAAATACCACAAAATGCCCCGGCGGCAGCGGAAACCACAATTGCGGCTGATCGCCAAAAAAAACAATGTCTTTGGCCTTATCGAACGGCACGGTCGTTTCCGAACACGTGGCCGTCGGCCGCCAGCCAAACTCTTGGGCAATGGCGCCTGCACGGGGGATAATATATTGTACGTCGATGTACTTGCGGTGGGCTTCCAGGCGGGCAGATTCACGCCCTTTCCCCTCGACCAGGTCGATAATCATCACCAGGGCGTCGCCCATCACTTCGTGCCGGCCGACGGCAATTTCGTCAAACGGCGTGCTGCGCAGCAAGTCGAATGCCGCATCGAACCCCGGGTGCAAGCGACAATACTTCCCCGCCTCTTCCAGCCTGTCGACAATCATGATGGTGTTCCTGATAGAACGGTTTGCTCCGAAAAACCGGCCCAAGTTTCCGCGAACGTACCATGACCGGCCGAAATTGCCAACCGTCCTCGGGACGAATCTTGATTGTTGAAAACCACCGCCTGAAAAGCACACCGGGACTGGCAGCAAAATCAATCTGAGGTAACATTAACAAGAACCTCACACCCGTCTGAAAGTTCCTGTCCTGGCCCATGGGACGTACCGCCTAAGCCCACGCAGATTTGTCGTGCCACGTAGTAAAACCGCCCGGATTTTTGAGGGTTCATGAAGCCAATTCACAAGCTGTTGGTGGCCAACCGCAGCGAAATTGCGATTCGAGTATTTCGTTCGTCGCACGAGCTGGGCATCCGCACCGTTGCCATTTATTCGCACGAAGATCGGTACGCGCTGCACCGCTTCAAGGCGGACGAGGCGTATTTGATCGGCAAAATTGGCGAGCCGATTCGCTCTTATTTGGAGATCGAGCCGATTGTGGCCCTGGCCGTTTCGCACGGCGTGGATGCCATTCATCCCGGCTACGGGTTCCTGTCTGAAAATCCGGCTTTGCGAAAGGCCTGCGATGAAGCGGGAATAACATTTGTCGGCCCGCGGCAGGAATTGCTGGAAAAACTGGGCGACAAAACCGCCGCCCGCGAAATTGCCGACCAGGCCAAAGTTCCCATTCTCGGCGGCAGCGCCAAAGCGGTGAACAGCGTGGACGAAGCGCGCCAAGTGGCGGCCGACATCGGTTACCCGGTGATGTTGAAGGCAGCCCACGGCGGCGGTGGCCGTGGGATGCGCGTGGTATTGAAGCCGGAAGAATTAGCGCCGAATTTGGAAACCGCCCAGCGCGAAGCGGCGGCCGCTTTTGGCAACGGCGAAGTGTTTATCGAAAAGTACATCCGCCGAGCCCGGCACATCGAAGTGCAACTGTTGGGCGATTTGCACGGCAATTTGGTGCACTTGTTCGAGCGCGATTGCTCCGTGCAGCGGCGGCACCAAAAAGTGGTGGAAATTGCCCCGGCCCCGTCGCTGGATCCGCAATTGCGCCAAAAGCTGTGTGATGCAGCGCTGGCAATTGGCCGGGCCGTGCGTTACGAAAATGCGGGCACCGTGGAGTTTTTGGTCGATGCTGAAAGTGGTGATTTTTATTTCATTGAAGTGAATCCACGCATTCAGGTGGAACACACGGTCACTGAGGAAGTCACCGGCGTCGATGTGGTCAAAAGCCAAATTCTGATCGCCCAAGGGCATCGACTGGACGACCCGGAAATCGGCCTGGCGCGGCAGGAAGACATTCGCACCAACGGCTTCGCCCTGCAATGCCGCGTGACAACCGAAGACCCGGAGAATCGCTTTGTGCCCGATTACGGCCGGATTATGGCGTATCGCTCGGCCAGCGGCATGGGCATTCGGCTGGATGCCGGCACCGCTTTTTCCGGCGCGGTGGTCACACCATATTACGATTCGCTGTTGGTGAAAGTGACAGCTCGTGGTCGGCGATTTAAAGATGCGTGCAACCGGATGGAGCGCTGTCTGAGCGAATTCCGCGTGCGCGGCGTGAAAACGAACTTGCCGTTTTTGCACAATCTGATCATGCATCCGACGTTTGTGGCCGGACAGTGCACGACCACGTTCATCGACGATACGCCGGCGCTGTTCCACATGCCGCGGCGGCGCGACCGGGCCACCAAACTGTTGCAGTTTTTGGGCGAGATCATTGTGAACGGAAACCCGCTGGTAAAAGATCGTCCTAAAAGCACGCGGCGCGAGCCGGCTCCGGTCATCGAGTTTGATACCGAGAAGCCGCCGCTGCCCGGCACTCGCCAAAAATTACAAGAGCTGGGGCCGGAAAAATTCAGCAAGTGGATTCTCGATCAAAAACATTTACTCGTTACGGATACGACATTCCGCGACGCACATCAATCGCTGTTGGCCACCCGCATGCGAACCCACGACATGCTGCAGATTGCCAATGTTTATGCCCATGGGATGAGCGAGTTATTCTCCTTGGAAATGTGGGGCGGGGCCACGTTTGACACCGCGATGCGGTTTCTGAAGGAATGTCCCTGGCAACGACTGGCCGATTTGCGGGCCGCCATTCCGAACATTTTGTTTCAGATGTTGGTCCGGGCTTCCAACGCAGTGGGTTACACGAATTATCCCGATAATGTAGTCCAGGCGTTTATTAAGGAAAGCGTGGAAGCAGGCATGGACGTATTTCGCATTTTCGATCCGCTCAATTGGACGGAAAATATGCGCGTGGCGATGGACGCCGTCCACACGCACGGCGGCATTTGCGAAGCCGCCATTTGCTACACCGGAGACATTTTGAACCCCCAGCGCCCGAAATACAACTTGCAGTATTACGTCGATTTGGCGAAAGAATTGGAAAAAATGGGGGCCCACATTTTGGCCATTAAAGACATGGCCGGATTGTGCAAGCCGTATGCCGCCGAATTATTGGTGAAAACACTGAAAAACGAAATCGGCATTCCCATTCACTTTCACACGCACGACACCAGCGGCGTGGCGGCCGGATCGGTTTTGAAAGCCGCAGAAGTGGGCGTCGATATTGCCGATGGCGCCATGGCCCCGATGTCTGGCCTTACCTCGCAGCCAAATTTGAATGCCATTGTCGCGGGCCTGCGACACTCGAAGCGTGACACAGGACTTGACGATTACATCCTGCGTTCCATTGCCCATTATTGGCAGGCCGTGCGAGAATTTTACACGCCGTTTGAAAGCGACATGAAAGCGCCCGACGCAGATTTATATCTGCACGAAATGCCGGGCGGACAATTCACGAATTTGCAGGAGCAAGCTCGGGCGCTGGGATTGTCGCACCGCTGGGACGAAGTGTGCCGCATGTACGCCGACGTGAATCAATTGCTGGGCGACATTGTGAAAGTCACACCGACATCCAAAGCCGTGGGGGATTTCGCGCTGTTTTTGATCACGAACAACCTGACGGCAGATGCGGTGCTTGATTCGGGCCGCGAATTGGCGTATCCGGAAAGCGTGATCGACCTGTTGGCGGGCCGCATGGGACAGACGCCCGGGGGCTTTCCGCCGGAAGTGCAAAAACGCATCCTGCGCAATGTGCAACCGGTGAAAGGACGACCGGGCGAAACGCTGCCGCCGGCCGATTTTGCGGACGCCGCAACCAAAATAGAGAAAATGCTCGGCCGCAAACCCACGGGACAGGATGTGATTTCGTACCTGCTGTATCCGCGCGTGTATCAAGATTTTGTCACGCACATGGCACAGTATTCCGACGTGAGCATTTTTCCCACACCTTATTTTCTGTACGGCCAGCAGGTGGGCGAAGAATTGGCACTGGAAATTGAGCCGGGGAAGACGCTGATCATCAAACTGCTGACGGTCGGTGAGCCGCATCCAGACGGCACCCGCACGGTGTTCTTCGAGCTCAACGGACAGCCGCGGAGCGTGTCGGTGGTGGATAAATCAATCAAGGCGGAAACGACGCGCCGGCCGAAAGCCAATCCGACCGATCCCAAGCAAGTTGCCGCACCCATGCCGGGACTGGTGGTGACGGTGCCCATCAAAGTTGGCGACCTAGTAAAGAAAGGCCAAAAGCTGCTGTCATTGGAAGCGATGAAAATGGAAACCACGGTGTACGCCGACGTCGAGGGCAAAATTGCCGACGTGCTAGTAAAGCCCGGCACAGCGGTGGAAGCGGGAGAGCTGATTGTGCAAATGGAATGAGGGGTGTTGTGATTCGCCTCATTCATACTCATCGAGCTATTTTCTCAGAGCGCTAGCTCGCTGTGGATTGTCCCACGACTCGGCCCATGGCCGGATCGCTGAAAGTCCACTGGCCGGTTTCCACGCGGCCGGCAAAGCGGCGGTAGTAGTTTTCGGATTGTAGAATTCGCAGGCCGATGTCGTACCAGCCGTGGCTGCACGAGGTGTCGATGGCTAATGACACCGCTCCACCCGGCGGAAGTTTACGCTTGGGGCATTCAGCGTGATATGAGTGGTCGGTAAGCTCTACATCGATGCTGCGCTGCGAGTCTCGATTGGTGATGTGCAGTTCTAAATTTCCATTGAGCTTGGTGTTGGTCGCGCTCACTGGTTGGTAAGTGGCGCTGATTTCCAGCGACGGTTCATCGGCCCCGCCCGTGAATTCGCGGAAATAACCGTTGGGGCCATACACTTGCAAATGGTACTTGCCAGCGGCGAAATCGCTCAGGGTCCACGAATCTTCCAACGTGTCGCCGGCAGAAACGGCGTAATTACGGACGCCCAATTGTTCTTTGCCAGTGCGAGCATAAACGGTGAACGGGCAGCCGGGAGTGTGATCGCCGAACTGTTCTTTTTTCACTTCCATGCGGAGTGAGAATTGGGTTTTATCTGCATTGAGCGCGCCGGCGACGTACAACTCGTAGGGGAGGGGAGCGGAGCGGCGAATGCCCGGCTCTTGATGCTGCATCAGGGGCGAGCCGGCCGGGTCGTGCCGCAGTTGCTCTAGTTCGGCGGCCGTCAGGGCTTTGTATCCGCTCGGCAACGGCTTGAATTGCGCCTGATAGATTTGCTCCACAAACGGATCGCGCTTCACAAACTCCGGGTTTTTATCTTTGTCGTCGGCCGCCGCCTGGAATGCCGAAGTCAAATCGCCGCAGATAGTTCGTCGCCAGGAACTGATGTTGGTTTCCACGACGCTTTGGCCGCTTTTGTGCGTGAGGAATTTTTCCAGGAACTGCAAGACCGACGTGTTGTCGAACACTTGCGAGCAGACACAGCCGCCGCGGCTCCAGGGGGAAGCGATGACCATCGGCACGCGGTAACCCAGGCCGATGGGGCTTTGCCGCGCCGGCCCGCGGACTTTGCCTTGCAGCTTTTCATCGGCCGCAAGCTGGACGAAATCGAGACTGGTGTCGACGCCTTTGGAGGCGAAGCCGGTTTCGCGCTTGAGCGGATTGGGGCAAACAAAGGGCGGCTGGTGATCGAAGTAACCGTCGTTTTCGTCGTAGGTGAGAATGAAGACGGTTTTTTTCCAAACCTCCGGATTATCGGTGAGAATTTTCAGCGTTTCGGAAATGTACCACGCCCCGTACCAGGCCGATTCGGGATGATCGGACAACCGCTCCGGCGCAACCAGCCAACTGACTATTGGCAATTTGCCTTTGGCCACGTCATCGCGGAACTGAAATAGCACGTCACCTTTGGGAACTTTCATGCGGCGCTGCTGCCCGTCATCTTCGTAAACCAGCTCGGTGAGTTGCCGATAGTCAGGGTCGGCGGAATTGGTGCAAAATGCTTTTTGGTACAGGTTTTTGGCGCGAGGCGAGAGCGCGTCGAAATCTTCCTCATCCCAATGGGCACGTTCTTTCTCGATTTGTTTGAGTTCTTTCGTTAGATCCTCGTGCTCCTTTTTCAGTCGGGTCAATTCAGCGGAGGCTAGGTTTGGATTGTCGAGCTGTTGCTTCAGAGCCGCAATTTGCCCGGGCAACAGCGGTTGTTGTTTGAGAAAATATTCGCGGTGCCGTGGGTTGGCCTGGACATGGTATTGCTGAAAGTATTCCATCACATTGCAGCCGAAATTCGCCAGCCATGGTTCTTCGTCTTTGTCCAGCCCGGTGGGAACGGTCAGTTCGTTTTGGTAAATTTTCCAGGAAATTCCCAAGTCTTCCAGACGTTCGGGGAATGTTTTCCAGCCGACGAGCAGTTCGTCCACGATTTGCTCGTTGCGGACGTGTGCCGGCGATTCAGGCGTCTGTTTTTCGCGCACGCTGCCGGTCCAGTAAAACAGCCGATTGGGGAGCGTGGGCGTGATTGAGGAACAAAAGTGTTGATCGCAGATGGTAAAGGCATCGGCCAGGGCGTAGTAAAAGGGGATATCGTCACGGTTATAAAAGCCCAGCGTCAGGGGCATCTCGGCATATTCTTTGTGACCGGAGCGCTTGGCTTCCAGCCAGCGGTCGTACTGGCCGTCATTGCGGGCATCGACCTGGCTGGCCCAGTTGTGCGGTAAGAATCCCATCCACGTAGCCTTGGTATCTTTCAAGTTGAGGCGAAAGGGAACATAACTTTCTCCCTTGGCATTGGTTTGAACCCATACCGGATTGTTGTTGGCCAGCGAGATGGCCCGCGGATCATTAAATCCGCGCACACCGGAGAGCGTGCCATAGCAGTGATCGAAGGAACGATTCTCCTGCATTAAAATAACGATGTGCTCGGCATCGAGAAAAGTGGTGCCGGGGTCGGGCTCAATGGCCCACGCCTTGCGGAGTGGCAATTCGAGCGCGCCCCACACCCCTAAGGTTCCGGAGAACAAGGCGGCGTTTTTCAGAAATTCGCGTCGGTTTTGCATTTCAGCTTTCTACGCCAAACAACCCGCTATTTGGTCACACCGATTTCGAGCCTGTTCACGATCTTACCACCGATAAAGTACCGTGCTCAAGGCGTCGAAAGTGTCGCTTACTGCTTGGCGCGATGTTTGGAGAACAGACTTCGCCGAGATCTGTTCAGAGTTCGCTCAAATGCTATGTTGCATCGATAACCTGAAGTTTATTCTGTGAATCACAGGGAGAGCCAAGGAACATTGCCATGCTGCGTGGATTGAATTTGATTGTCATGTTAGCCTACATGGCCACGGTCGGGAGATGGCCTGCCGCTTTTGCGGACGAACCGCTGGCAGTCGATCGCTTAGCGGCTGTTGCGCCCGCGCACATCGACGTGGCTCATGCGCCTGCGCCACTGTACGACGATCCGGTGTGGCACGGCGCGACCGATCCCTACGTGATTTGGATGCCGGGCAAAGGGGAGAATCACCAAGGGCAGTGGTGGATGTACTACACGCAGCGGCGGTCGACGCTGGAAAATCCCCACGGGGTCGATTGGGTGCATGGCAGCGCCATTGGAATCGCCACCTCCGCCGACGGCTTACATTGGAAGTACGCCGGCGTGTGTCAGGGCGATCATCATTTGGCCGATCCGGTTGCGGCGAACATCAGTTGGTGGGCCCCGTGTTTATTGTGGGACGGGGGCAGGCTGCACATGTTCGTGGTGCTAGTGCATGGCATTTTTACGAGTTGGACGGGAGATCGCACTATCGAACACTTCACGAGTAACGACGGCGTGAATTGGCAATTCGTTTCCACGTTGAAGCTTTCGTCCATGCGCTGCATTGACCCAATGGTGCTGAAAATTGGGGACCTGTGGTACATCTGGTACAAGGACGAAGCCGCGGGCTCGCACACTTGGATGGCCCATTCACCCGACTTGAACGATTGGACTGTCGACAAGGAAGTGGTTGGCGGGCATGGCCACGAAGCGCCGTTCGTGTGGTATTGGAAAGGAGCGTATTGGCTCATTGTCGATGCCGGCCGCAGCCTGCCGGTTTACCGTTCCGAATCCGGCACCGACCATTGGGTGCTGAACAACACGCTGCTTTCCGGCACCGAAGGGAAGCGACCGCAAGACAACCGAGTGGGGAAGCATCCGGCAATTGTGCTGCAGGGGGATCAATGCTTGATTTATTACTTCACCGAGTCGAACCGCCGGAGCGTGATTCAATTGGCGGAATTGACGCTAGACGGCGATGGGAAAATTCAGTGCGATCGCAATCAATATCTGGCCACGACGCCGGCACCGCCGCAACCTTGAAGATTGCGTTTGCCTGGCGACCCCGCACTCCACGCTTCGAAAAAGCTGCCAGGTTAATAAATGGGCCAGACGCCGGGAGTGGCCAGTTCGATCAGGTTTTCGTCCGGATCGCGGAAGTAAATGCTGTAGCCGCCGCGCTCCCAATGAATGCGGCTTTCGATGGGCACTTCGTGCAGTGCCAAATGCGCCTCCCATTGCGAAAACTCTTCCCTGGCGCAGGCGAACGCTAAATGCAACTGTCCGTGACCATCGTGCGGGGGCAACACGCCGCCGGCCAGCGGAATCGGCTCGACCGAAGCGCCGCGCTTGAACAGAAGCAACACTTGCTTGCCTGTTATCGCCAGGGCGCATAGCCGATCGTCGGCGAACATTCGTTGAAAGCCGAACACGGTTTCGTAAAACCGCGCCGCCTGATTGACATCGGCAACGTACAACGACGTTTCTAAAACACCAGTGATTTTGGGCATGGAACAATTCGTCGTGCTTTTCGGAAAACAGTGTATTCATTCGCGGCGGCCTTTATGGTAAGCCGCCGGAGGACAAATTCCTATCGCAAGTTTGCGCCTCCTGCGAACCCTGGCCCGGCAGATTTGTCTGTTGCCCAGGTCAATGGATTTTCAGGCAGGGGCCGTAGCGATGCTGTTATTCATCACCGGTTTTGCCACCGGCACACTGTTGACGGTATACCTGTTGCTGGACGTAAATCGGTCGCAAGGGGAAGGCCCAACCAATCCGGCAAAAGAACACGCAGAGAAGTGGCTACATCAGCGCCCTCCGCCCCCTTTTTAAGCACGGGATGTTTTGCGCTATGCTTTTTGTGAACGATCAAACGCCGGACCAAAAAACTGCAATGCGAAATGCAACGCATTGCCATGCTTGACCAAGCCGATTTTGAACGGCCGCTGAGAACGTTGTTGCGCGGGGCCAGAACAGCGGTTCGCACGCGCAGTGCGCGCCGTATTGCCCGCCGGGCCGCCCGCAGAAATGGTGTGTGAGTCGAGCCTTATCGACCGGTGATTTTATCCCAAAGCTTTTCGCTCACCTGAGCCAGTTGGCCGCTTCTTTTGCCCAATAGGTGATGATGATCGATGCGCCGGCGCGGCGGATGGCCGTCAGCATTTCCAGCGCCACGGCCTGTTCGTCAAGCCAGCCGTTTATGGCGGCGGCTTTTACCATGCTGAACTCGCCAGAAACATTGTAAGCCGCCAGGGGGACGCCCGGAAAGCGCTCCCGCACGTCGCGGATGATGTCGAGATACGCCAGCGCCGGCTTGACCATGACAATGTCGGCCCCTTCGGCCAGATCGAGCTCCACTTCGCGCAGCGCTTGGCCGGCGGCTGCGGCCGGGTCCATTTGATAACCGCGGCGATTGCCTGCTTGCGGCGTACTTTCCGCCGCATCGCGAAATGGGCCGTAAAACGCGCTGGCGTATTTGGCGGCGTAGCTCATGATCGGCACGTGCAATAGATTTGCGGCGTCCAAAGCGCGGCGGATGGCGCCGATCATGCCGTCCATCATGCCGCTAGGGGCCACCATATCGGCGCCAGCCTGCGCGTGGCTGACCGCCTGCTTGGCAATGAGTTCCAGCGTGGCATCGTTATCGACATCTAGCCGGCCGGTTTTTTCGTTCAGCACGCCGCAGTGGCCGTGGTCGGTATATTCGCAGAAACACACGTCGGTAATGACCAGTAAATTCGCCGCGGCTTTTTTCACCGCACGAATGGCCTGCTGCACAATTCCGGCGTCGTTGTACGAATCGCTGCCGGTGGCATCTTTCTTGGCTGGAATGCCGAACAGCAAAATGCCCCCCAGGCCCAAATCGGCAATGGCGCGGACTTCCTCGCCCAAACGATCAGGCGACCACTGATAATGCCCAGGCATTGAACCGATTTCTTGCTTGATATTCTGCCCGGCCCGCACAAACAGCGGCAGCACAAAGTTGCCCGGCTGCAAACGCGCTTCGCGCACTAACTCCCGCACCAGTGGATGGTAGCGCAACCGCCGCAACCGCGTGCTGGGAAAACCGGATATGGAATGCTGTTCGGCCATGTTTTTCTTATAACTGAAAAGGCTGGGTAATTAAACCGCAGAGGACGCAGAGGAGCGCGGAGGAAGATTTTTATAAGGAAGGCAAGAAGTTAGGAATACCGGAATAGGCATGAAAAAAATCGTCATGGATTATCTAAGGTAGGTTAGTTTCATTTACTGCTTTTCCTGTCTCGCTACTTTTCCAATTTCCTTATGCAATTCTGCTATTCTTCTCTGCGTTCCTCCGCGTCCTCCGCGGTTCATTTTGCCTGTTCCAGCGCTGCTTTGGCTTTGGCTATCGATTCGGCGGCCCACGGTTTGTCGCCGTACAAGGTGATAATGCTTTGCCAAATGTTTCGAGCTTGCTCCGGCGAAGTTTGTCGAAGTTGCTCGGCCCGTTGCAAATTGGCGTCGATCACGGCTAGATCTTCGGGCATAGATTTCGCCGTCAGATTGCGTAGCTCTTTCAAATCCTCTCGGGCGAATTCTACGCACTGGGCCGTGCTTTCGCTCAGGTCGGTTTGCGATCCGTACAATTCGACCAGGGCTTGCAATTTGTCGATGGTCCGCTGCCGGTCGATGGACACGCCGTTAATTGCTTCCAAATAATCGCGCTCCACCGGACTGAGTGTGTCGTCATCGTGAGCCCGCGTCAGGAGCCGTTTCTTTTGTCGCTGCAAATTGATTTCCTCTTGGTAGCGCTTTATGTCCGCGGCGCGCTCGTGGTCAGGAAATCGGGCTAGAAAACTGTTGATGTCGTCTTCCGCGCCCAAAAGCGCCTTGCCGTGACTCTCGCTGGCGGCAGTGTTGATCCGGCTCAGCAGTTTTTCCGCCGAGGGGGGCCGGGACAGATACCACACTAGGCCGCCGATCATGGCCAGGCTTAACAATAGCAACATAATTTGAATGACGGACGAATTGTTTTCGGTGGCCCGTTGCAGTTCCTCTTGCTGGCGCTCGTCTTCTTCAATGGTGGTGAAGCGGTTTTGCACAATCGTTGCTTGCGGACGCAGCTCGGATTGAGGGCGCACTTCGGACTGCGCAGCCGCTGCCACTTGCTCTTGCAACGCCGCGCCGGAAGAGCCCGACGCCGGACCTGTCGGCGCGCGCGACACCGTCCCCATACCCATATTCTCGCCTGCCACCGCCGCAACCGAAGCGCTGGGAGCGATCATGGTTGAAGCATTCGGATCGTACGGGGTGGCCGGCAAAGGCGGAGTCGGAATTGACGTTCCCGGCCGTGTCGCAACACGCGGATCGACACGCCCTTCATCCGGCGGGCTGCCGTTGCTGACAGTTTTATTTACCGGCGGCTGGCTATCGCCGTCGTCGGGGGGCGCAGCAGAATCTTCCTCCGGGCGCTGGCGGATCATCGACAGGCCATGTTCCATCGCCGAGAGTTGCCGGCCCAACACCAATGCGTTGGGAGCACGGGCCGCCGGCTCTTTCGACAGCAGGCGATTGATGAGATCTTCCAGCTCGACCGGAACGCCCTGTGCGTAGCGTGACAAAGGCGGGGCCGGTTCGAAGCGCTGCTTGTGCAACATTTCGGCCAGCGACGCGGCCCGAAACGGCGGCCGGCCGGCGAGCATGGCGAACATCACGCCCCCCAGGCTGTACAAATCGCTTTGCGGGGTCACGCGCTCCCCGGTGGCCTGCTCGGGCGACATATACTCGGCCGTGCCCACCAGCGCGCCGTCCATCGTCAAGCGGTTGTTGCCGAACAAGCGCGCGATGCCGAAATCGGTGAGCTTGATGTCGGAATCGTCTTCGTTCAACAACAAATTCGCGGGTTTGATGTCGCGGTGAATGACGCCATGATCGTGTGCGTGCCGCAGCGCCTTGCACAGTTTGACCGCATACTGGACCACTTCGCGCCAAGTAAAGCGGCGTCCTTGTTGCAGCTCTTCCTCCACGCTGTGCCCGCGGACCAACTCCATGGCGTAATACAAATGCCCCTCTTGCTCACCAAAGCCGAGCATCCGCACAATGTTAGGATGCTTGAGTTTTTTCAGCGTGTTAATTTCTAGCTCGAATCGTTCGCGAAAGCCCTCTTCTTCCGCCAGATGCGGATTAAGAACTTTAATGGCGGCCGGCTCGGTGGTTTCGACATTCAGCCCTTCGAACACGGCGCCCATGCCGCCGCGCCCCAGCCGCCGGCCAATTTTGTACGGTCCCAAGCGATCGAATTGCATGATCGACCCGCCAACGTAAAATAGACATCGCCACAAACATTCATTGTACCTAGTTTTTTCCCGCCGGCATCGGCGCGGCAGCGCCCATAATATTGACGTGTCAAACGTGTTCGGCCTGTTGAACATATACAAACCCGCGGGGCAGACTTCGCGCTGGGTCGTTGATCGGGTGCAGCGGCTAGTGAAACCGGCCAAAGCGGGGCACGCCGGCACGCTGGATCCGCTGGCCACGGGCGTGCTCATTGTTTGTGTTGGGCAAGCCACGCGGTTGATCGATTACGTCCAGCAAATGCCCAAGCGTTATCGGGCTACTTTCATGCTGGGCCGCAGCAGCGCGACAGAAGATGTCGAGGGCAAAATCATCGCATTGGAAAACCCACCCATTCCTTCGCGGCTGGAAGTGGAAGCCGCCGCCGCGAAATTCATCGGTCAAATCGAGCAGCGACCGCCGATATTTTCCGCCCTGAAAGTGAGTGGGCAGCGGGCCTATAAGCTGGCCCGTAAAGGCCGCACGGTGGAATTACAGCCCCGCCCTGTGACTATCCACTGGCTGCAAGTGGCCGAGTATGAATACCCGCAATTGACATTGGAGCTGCAATGCAGCGGCGGCACGTATGTGCGTTCGCTGGGGCGCGACTTGGCCGAAGCGCTGGGCACCGCCGCGGTGATGAGCAAGCTGAAACGCACGGCCATCGGCAAATTTCGCGCGGAAGAAGCCGTCGATGTGACGACGCTTAGCCGCGAAAATCTCGCACAGCATTTGCTTCCTCCGCAAACCGCCGTCGGTCATTTGCCCGTTATTTGGCTTTCTCAACCTGAAATCGACGCCATTTCTCGTGGATTGTTCATCGCCCGGCCTGCAGCGCTTAATGAACCGCCCGGCGCGGAGTATGCCGCGTTTGACGGCTGCGGAAACCTTGCGGCCATTCTCCACCGGCGCGGCGACGGGCTGCTGGGCCCGGTGCGGAATTTTCCACCCGAATAATTTCGGCGCCGGCTTGCGACCTGGGTGCTTCGCCAGCCGACAAACTTTTCCAGGTCGGCACAAACCTTCGCCTTTACGCTCGATCTTGTCGAGTTCCACGTCTTTCCGCCGATAGGTGGCACGTTGGGTGGTAAAATTCCATGCGGTCCGAAATGCACACAACTTTAGGGAGCAATTTTGAGCAGGGATGCAAACATAGTCGCCAACGATTGACGGATTTTTCCGAATCGACGCTTCCAGGCTTCGGCTTGGAAACCGTCGCAGGGCAACCGACGACTGGATTTTGACTTGAAAGCATCTATGCCCGAACAACGTAGTCATAAACTCGACGTGCTTGCGCTGGCGTTGTTGGCACTGGTGTTGTTTTTGACCGTGGCTCTGGTCACGTATCATCCGAACGATGTGTCTGGGGCGCTTCCGGGCGGGCAACTCATCAACACCGTGCCAGGGGCACATTCGGCTTCGCTGGTCGCCAAAATTAGCAATGCCTGCGGGCGCTCCGGGGCGTACGTGGCTGAAGGCTTGTATCGCCTGCTGGGTTGGGGCGCGTTTTTCCTGGTCGGTTCGCTGGTGGTCGTAGATTTATGGCTGTTAACCCGCCGGCCACTGAATGACGTGCCCCTGCGCGCCAGTGGTTGGCTGATGACGCTGGTCGGCGTGACCACCATGTTAGCCTTGGTTGGACCGTCCATTTCGCCAGGGCCTGTGATCGGGCCGGGCGGTTACATGGGAGCCGCGGGGCGGGCGTTATTGGAAATCAATTTCGCGGTGACCGGCGCATTCATTCTCGCCATCAGCTTGCTGGT
>DATJYL010000073.1 GCA_035499655.1 Pirellulales bacterium | reverse complement strand
GAAAGGCGGCCGAACCAGCGGGCATTATAACAGGAACAAAATGGGAAGCGGGAGGAAGCGCGAATTTGAAACGCCGCGGGCGCGTTGGCCGGGAATTTGGCCAACGCGCCCGCGAAATTGCTTCCGGCGAAATGCATCAATGGTTGGAGCTACACGTTGAACTCGCCCAGCAGATGCGTGAAGCCGGGAGCGACCGTGTCGGCGCCGAAAGTGTTCCCCGAGCCGGAGAGCTTGCCCGTACCCGAGTTCTCGAAGTTGGCGCTGTCGGCGGTGCAATCGGTGACCTTCAGGTCATTCTTGCCCGTCCCGGTGTTGACGGTGAGCGGGCCCGTGGCGTCGTTCTTTAGGGTCGTGGTATCGTTTCCATCGCCCGTGTCGATTTGCAAGCGCTGGAAGGGGCCGCCGACAAAAGTGCAATCGGTCATTGTCAGGTGGTCGTTACCGGCGCCCATCGTGAGCTGCAAATCTTGATCGGTGAAGTTGCGGATGTTGGCCCGGTCATTGCCGTCTTGCATGTCGATGGAAGAAAAGTAAGCGAACGTTGGATCGCTGACGTGTACGTTTTTAACCGTCAGTTGATCGTTGCCGGCGCCCCCTTCGAAGTGCAAAAACGTGCCGATTTGCAAATTTGTCAAGGTGGCGGAGTCGTCGCCGTCGCCCATCAAAATGGTTAAATGGCCGGGAATGCTTCCGCCCTTGATGGTGAGGTTGTCCGCGCCGCCATTCAAATTGACGGTAATGTTGCCGGTGACCGTATCGGTCACGAATTTCTGCACGTGGTTATCGGTCCAGGTGCGCTGTCCCAGCGTGATTTGCCACTGGCCGGTATCGCCAATTTCCTGCAACGTCACAACGTTGGCCGCGTCGTCGCCGGTAATGGTTAGGTTGCCTCCAACAACGGAGGCCACCACGTTGCCGGCCATCATCTGTCGCGTTTCCAAGCGTTCGAACGAGCGCCGACTTTGCGGGCGTTTCATTGCTGGCATCTCCTAAGGGCGTTAAGAACCTTACAGGAGCATCGGCCTTCAAAGGCGGCGAAAGCAGCATTCGCGGCATTCCCTGTGCTGGCCGGCACAGCGCGCAAACTGGCCGCAGGCCGCAAGGTTTGCCAGGCTTTTAGCCCGACTGCAGTTGATGGGGCGAAATGTTTGCGGGCGAGATAAAGATTGCCGGCATACTTGGCCGGCGCGCTGGACCAAAGTTGCAATCGGTTACATAAAGCCGCGACCGGTGGTCGCGCTGCAGCGATGTGGATTAACCATCATGAGCGGCGTTCATAAACCATGATCCATGGAAATGGAATATCCACCGGTGCGCCGGCGCGACCACCGGTCGCGGCTTTATGGAAGCACATGCTATCGCTTTGCCGCTGCACCCGCCTCACGGTCGGGGCTATTACCTGCCGGTCCTCCGGACCTCGGCGTTTGGGGATTGAATGGAATAGGCGGGGGCGTTCGAAATCCCCGATCTAACGAACGGGGCTATTGCCTGCCGGCCCTCCGGGCCTGGAGGCGGTGAACAAAGTCCGGTCAGCATTTGCTTCAGGGGATGGTAAACAGCAGGGCTGGAGGCCCGATAGGAAATAGCCTCAACCGTCAGGTTGAGGTATGATGGGCCACCATTCATTTCTGAGGTCCGAAGGACCGGCACTTTTCGCTCGAGACGCAACCATGTCCACATTTATTTCTAATCTCGTTCATTTTGTGTGGGGTACGGCCGATCGGGAGCCGCTGCTGCGCAAATCTTGGCGCGATCGAATGTACGGATACATCGGCGGCATCCTGGCAAAGAAGAATTGCAAATTGCTGGCAGCGGGCGGAATGGAAGATCACATGCATGTGCTGGCATCTTTGCCGGCCACGATTTCACTGGCGGAGGCAGTCAGCGCGATGAAAGCCAACTCCAGCCGTTGGATCCACGAGAACGCGCCACAATGCAAGGGATTCGATTGGCAAACCGGCTATGCCGCATTCTCAGTCAGTAAATCGGCCCAAGCGCGGGTGACGGAGTACATTCAAAACCAAGAACGGCACCACAAGAAATGGAAATTTACGGCGGAGTTTATGGCGCTGTTAGAGAAACACGGGATCGATTACGAGGAGCGGTATTTGTGGGTGTGAGTTGTGTTTTGTCGATCTCCAATGCCATGGTCGTATGGCGAAATTAGGGCCGGAGGCCCGGCAGGAAGTAGCCCCAACCGTGAGGTTGGGGTTTGCGAGCCGCCAATCATTTTTGCAGGGCCGGAGGCCCGATACGAACGGAGACGCATCACCAAAATCATCCACCAATCGTGCCGGTCCTCCGGACCTCGGGTTTGTGTGGTGACAAATGTACAATCGCGCGGTCCGAAATCCCCGACCTCACGGTCGGGGCTATTGCCTGCCGGCCCGCCGGGCCTTTGGTTGCGAATACCCGCATTCACCAGGGCCGGAGGCCCGACATGAAGTAGCCCCAACCGTTAGGTTGAGGTAGCGCAGTGGGCAACGATCGACAAGGGCCGGAGGCCCGACAGGAAATAGCCCCAACCGTCAGGTTGGGGTTTGGAACATTCCGAACATTTTGCAGGTCCGGAGGACCGACACCAAACGGCGCCCCTTACCAAAATCATCCACCAATCGTGCCGGTCCTCCGGACCTTGATTTGTGTGGTGACAAATGTACAATCGCGCGGTCCGAAATCCTGCCGGCCCTCCTGGCCTTTGGTTGCGAATACCCGCATTCACCAGGGCCGGAGGCCCGACATGAAGTAGCCCCAACCGTTAGGTTGAGGTAGCGCAGTGGGCAACGATCGACAAGGGCCGGAGGCCCGACAGGAAGTAGCCCCAACCGTAAGGTTGGGGTTAGGAAATGCCCCAAGAATTTTTTAGGGCCGGAGGCCCGATACGAACGGCGGCGCATCACCAAAATCATACACCGATTGTGCCGGTCCTCCGGACCTGAGGTTTGTGAGGGGACAGATGTGTAATGGCGCGGTCCGAAATCCCCGACCTCACGGTCGGGGCTATTGCCTGCCGGCCCTCCGGGCCTAAAGAAACGGTACCGACGAGCAGTGGCATCTGTGCGTGACGTTCCCGAATTATTGCTATACTAGCGTTTCATAAATTTACGCCCGGGCTTGCCTATGCTCGATGACACTAACGACTTCATTGTAGATTGCTTCCGAACCGTTGATTCAGTTAGCAAGAAATACCGTGCAAATCCCGAGGCGGTCTTTGCGATTCAATGCGAGATCATTGCGGCCGGTTATCTTTTGAAATGGACCAATCCTGCGCAAAATGAGATCAGCAAAAAACTTAAGATGTCAGACCAGTTTAATGGGCCCAACTTTTACATGCTGAAGGGAGCGATCGCGCACATTGAAGAACAGGGAGTCGGGACAGCAAATGCTAAAGATTATCTGAAAAAAAGACTTTCTGAGTTCGAACAAGCTACTAAATCACACGGAATTTGGTAGGAACTAATCACGAGGAGAGACGCGGACATGGCGCACCATAGAAACCGATCACGGCGTTACTCGTTTTTTGATTGCAGCTGAGACCTCATCAAATAACTTGTCGATTTCCTGAAACTTCATCTCGGTATCTTCTCGCAATTGCTTCCATTCAGCTTTCTTAGTTTCACGATCGTCAATTTGTTGAAGCTCCTGAACGCTATCTATATTGTTAATAATTCTAAGGCATGATTGGATAATCGCTCTTGCCGGATCGTGAACTGAGGTGTCCATAAACGGCTCACCAAAGCGGACCGCTTTTTGGTAGGTGTTAAACAACTTTGTAACCTCGTCTTTGTGCGAAACGGTGCGGCCACCACCTAACGTTTCGATAAGAGAGCCAATAGCCCTGCGCAATAGAAATAGCTTTTTCCAAAGATCGCAATACCGCGCATATTCTTTTTCGAGCCGGAACTGATAATCGAATTGTGAATGGCCTGAAACGCGGTTCGTCACAAGTGTTGCAAGCCAGCCTAGGAGGCCACCCAACAAAACCAGAAGTGCCTTTTCCGCGGAATCATCGATTGACGAAATCATCTTGATGTAACAGGTTGTTTTTGTTGTTCATCACTCCGCGAAAACGTAAACTCATCATCCACAAAGTCGATGTGCACCGTCGCGCCTTCGGGGAATTCGCCTTTGAGGAGTTCGCGGCTTAGCGGGTTCACGACGCGCTGTTGGATTACGCGCTTTAAGGGGCGGGCTCCGTAGGCGGGGTCGTAGCCTTCGCTGGCGATTTGGTTCAAAGCGCGCTCGGTGATGTCGAGCTGCAAGCCGGTCTGCTCCAGTTGATGACGCAGGTGGCCGATTTGGATATCGACAATGCGGCGAATTTGCTTACGCTCCAGCGGGTGGAAAATAATCGTCTCGTCGATGCGGTTCAAAAATTCCGGCAGGAACCGCGTGGCGAGAGTTTCTTTTACGGCCGCACGCATTTCGTCTTCGGTGCCGCCTTCTTTGGCGATTTCCTGAATCGCCTGGCTGCCGACGTTGCTGGTCATGACCACGATGGTGTTGGTGAAATCGACAGTGTGGCCGTGGCTGTCGCTGAGGCGGCCGTCGTCCAGCACTTGCAGCAAAATGTTGAATACGTCGCGGTGGGCTTTTTCGATTTCATCGAGCAGCACCACGCAGTACGGGCGGCGGCGGACGGCTTCGGTGAGCATGCCTCCTTCCTCGTAACCGACGTAGCCCGGCGGCGCGCCGATGAGGCGGCTGACGGTGTGCTTTTCCATGAATTCACTCATGTCGAGGCGGACCATGGCGTGCTCGTCGTCGAACAGGACTTCGGCCAGGGCCTTGCACAGTTCGGTTTTGCCCACGCCTGTGGGGCCGAGGAAAATGAAGCTGCCGATGGGGCGGTGCGGGTCTTGCAGGCCGCTGCGGCTGCGGCGGACGGCATCGGCCACGGCGGTGACGGCTTCGTCTTGCCCGACGACACGCTGATGCAGTCGATCTTCCAGCACGAGGAGTTTGGCGCGTTCGGTTTCCAACATGCGGGTGACAGGGATGCCGGTCCAGGCGGAAACGACTTCGGCGATTTCGTCGGGGGTGACTTCCTGGCGAAGGAGGCGGCGCTTTTCGGTTGGTTTGCCGTCGGGTGATTCAGCGCGACCAGCGGTCGCGGCTTTATGTTTTTTGTCGTCGGGTTTTTCGGCGGTGGAGGCTTCGACCTTAGTCTCGAGGGTTTTGCGTTCTTTATCGAGATTGAACAAGCGTTGATACAGTTCTTCCTTAACCGGCATGCCGGCGGATTGGTTCTCTTTGATTTGCGCGGTGAGCTGGCTGATTTCGTGCTCGACAGCGTCGAGCCGTTTGCGGGTTTGCTGGACGTCGCCCAGGCCGAGTTTTTCGGCTTCCCACTGTTCGCGGAGGCTGGCCAACTGCTGGCGGAGCTTTTGGATTTCCTCTTGAATTTCGGCGCGGCGTTCGACGGCGTGTTCTTCGGTTTCCTCGGCGAGCTGACGGTCGGCGAGTTCCAACTGCGTAATGCGGCGCTGGATTTGATCGATTTCGCCCGGCACGCTTTCCAGTTCCATCGCCAACCGGCTGGCGGCTTCGTCGACCAGATCGATCGCTTTGTCGGGCAGAAAGCGGTCGGTGATGTAGCGCTGCGAGAGCTTGGCCGCGGCGACGAGCGCTGAATCTTTGATCTTCACATTGTGATGCGCTTCGTAGCGGGGCTTGAGGCCGCGGAGAATGGCGATGGTGTCGTCGACGGTGGGCTCGCCCACATAGACCGGCTGGAAGCGGCGCTCCAGAGCGGCATCTTTTTCGATGTGCTTGCGGTATTCGTCCAGCGTGGTTGCGCCGATGCAGCGGAGCTCGCCGCGCGCGAGGGCCGGCTTAAGCAAATTGGCGGCGTCGGTAGCGCCTTCGGCGGCGCCGGCGCCGATCATGGTGTGGAGTTCGTCGATGAAGAGAATGACGCTGCCGGCGGCATCTTGCACTTCGCGGAGGACGGCCTTCAGACGGTCTTCGAACTCGCCCCGGTATTTTGCGCCGGCGATGAGCGCGCCCAGGTCGAGAGCGATAATGCGCTTGTTTTTCAGGCTGTCGGGCACGTCGCCTTGGATGATGCGCAGGGCGAGGCCTTCGGCGATGGCGGTTTTTCCGACGCCCGGCTCGCCAATGAGCACGGGATTATTTTTGGTGCGACGAGACAGTACCTGGATGACTCGGCGAATTTCTTGATCGCGCCCGATGACCGGATCGAGCTTGCCTTGGCGAGCCCGTTCGACCAGATCGATGCCGTATTTTTGCAGGGCCTGGAATTTGGCCTCGGGAGCCATGTCGGTGACGCGCTGCGAGCCGCGCACGGTTTGCATGGCGGCGAGCAGTTCTTTCTCTGTGATGGCGTTCAACTTCAGGACATTGCGGGCTTTGGAATCGACCTTCGCCAGCGCCAGCAGCAAGTGCTCGGTCGAAACGAAATCGTCTTTCATCGTGCCGGCTTCGCGCTGGGCGGCTTCGAACACGTTATTCAGCTCGTGGCTGATGCCCGGTTGACCGACGTGGCCGCTTTGCTTGGGCAGGTGGTTCAACTCGGACTCAGCAATGCGGTCGAGTTGCGTGCGGTTGACGCCGATTTTATCGAGCAGCGGCTTGACGATGCCTTCTTCCTCGGCCAGCAGCGAGGCCAGCAAGTGCAAGGGATCGATTTGCGGATTGCCATGGTCGGCGGCCATTTCCTGGGCGCGCTGCACGGCTTCTTGAGCTTTGATGGTGAATTTGTCGAAACGGAGGGCCATGGTTAGGAGT
>DATJYL010000072.1 GCA_035499655.1 Pirellulales bacterium | reverse complement strand
ACCGTCGAGAGGGTCCGCCGTCGCTTAGGGCCACACCAGATGTCGGAGCGTCGCGTTTGCTGAGTCCTAGCCAGTCATGTTCGACGCAGCGTTATCGTCGGCGTAAGCCGGACGATGACCGGCGGTTGATTGACGAACTGCGTCGGTGGTGCCAGCGTTGGTTGCAGCATGCAGCCGTTCGCACACTCTACATCCACAAAGCGAGCCCCTGGGAGAATGGCTACGTGGAGAGCTCTAACGGCAAGCTGCGGGGCGAACGGTTGAACCGAGAGCTGTTCCTGAGCGTTCCCGAGGCACGCTACGTGTTAGATGAATGGCGAGTGGAGCATAATCATCGCCAGCCTCACAGCGGCTTGGGCAGGCAGACCCCCGCAGCGTATGCCGCGAACTTTGTAGATCAACAGGCTGGGGCGTTCACCGACCGCACATTTCAGGACTTTGTCGCCAACGCCGTGCAGCGAAACATTTATGAGCCACAGATTTCCCAGATGAGTCGCCGAACATTGGCACGCGAAGCGAACTTGGAGCAATGTTACTTCCGCAGGCGCCAACGGCCAGCAAGGAGCAATGCGCCGCCGACCACAAGTGTCATCGCACTTGCCAACGACCCAGGATCGATTTCAGGAACCCTAGAAGGAGTAGCATGCGCTGGGCTTCCTAACGCAGTCAAAACCAACAGGCCGCCACAAAGTGTCAAAGCCATGCGAGAACTTATTGAACCAAGTCTCTTCGCTAATCGCATCGTCATTACCTCACCTAAAAATGGCGCATTGAGAGAGGAATCGTTGATCCATAATCGTTCGTACTACCTGCACGAATCGAATAATTGAAAACAATCTTTTAGCACAAATCCGGGGCATTACAATATTTCTATGTGATTGTGGTCTGGGTTCGCGCAAAGTCGCAATAATGTTGCGCAAATGCGCAACAAGTTTCAAGATAATTGGACTTCCTTAATATTCCCGGGGGATCATTTCTAGGACATTAAGCTCCAATCCCCGCAAATTCCTGCAGATATTGCCAAAAGCACGTTGGTTGTTCCATGGGCTATTATCGCGTCGCCTAGCTGGCCACGAACGGCAGCCGCCAGAGCATATGCCATTCCGGCTAGCGTTCCGACAATCCAATGGCTCCCGTGCAGCGATCCGAACAATAGTGACGATCCCAAAAACGATAGCCACGTGAAGCGCTGCAACGAAACCGTTTCAAAATCGCGCGCGATCAGCCTGCGCAACAAATACCCACGAAATGCTAATTCCTCGATAATCGGCACCAGCACGATATATCCTAAAATGCGCAAGTAGACCGCCACCACACCGGCATTCATCGCCGATGGCTCAGGCATTACTGGCTGGCTTTCGTGGCCATGAGCCAGCATAATGAGGCGTGGTACGCCAAGCCAAATTAAAAAAACAGCGGTCCCTAGTGCGATCGAATGCGGCGAGAAACTCACTCTCCACTCTCGATATTCGCGGCGATAGTACAAAAGCGTTAGACCGACTACCAATGCACGCCACGGATAGGAGGAATCTGCATTTCCTTCCGAAAATGCTAAAGCCACCATGCTCGTCGCCAGCATTACCAGTAAAGGCATTAGATAAGCACCGCCGGGATTGTCCCGCTGTCGCGGAGTTGCGCAGTCTTCCAATACAAGCCACCGGCTTCTGACCGCCAAATGGATCAAAAGCAGAGCGACGATGATAAAAGCCAGCCATCCGGCCTGTGAGTGAAAGCCTCGACTCGCAATTCCCGGCGACCATCGTGCACCAATCCACACCAGCGCAGCCAACCGTACACCATTAGCAAACCACATGGCTCCCAGGCCTAAGGGAAATAGAAGCAATGCGCGCGGGAATCGCAGGCGATCGCGCAAAGCCCATAAGGCGACACCCAAAAATAAGCTCATTAGCCCCAAGCCTTCGTAACCGGAACAAGCGGGCGCGATTTCAACCGTGAATTGCGGGGTTCCGACCAAATAATGCGCCGGATCGTAGACGACCTCCCGGAAAAAAATGTCCAAAAGGTGCGCTACCAACCAAACCGTTGGACGTCCCAACGGATTCCACAAATGGGTCGACCACGCCGAGAAAATCCAGGCGAGCGCGCCGATGCACACAGCGCCGCCGATGATACCCCAACTACCGGGCAGCAAATCGCGCCAAATGGGTACCGGAAGCAAACACAAAGCCCAGAAGATCAAGGTAGCTAGTCCGCACGTACACCAAGCCGCGATGACCCAAGGATTTTCGGCTGATGCCTCGCCACGCAAGATCCACGTGGTTGCCTCAACGAAGCCTATCAGCGCCGCGCCATGCGCTATCAGGAAAGGAAGAACCCGATAGCGGTGGCCATGCCATTCGTTGGATGCTGCCTGCCCGCGGAGCCGAGCTGCCGCAAGAAGAGCCACCGTCGCGATGACCACAACGCTAAATGCTAAAGCGCGAGGCTTCGCGCCCAAAAGAATGGAAAGCCAATCGAATCGCTCCGCAGCATTGCCCACATCGAACAGTACGACTGCCAGCCCAACTGCTTCTACAATCAGTAACGCAGTGAGAACGATGCACCGGCGCCGCAGCATTGGGTCCACATTAAGACGATGCTGATAGACGGGTGACGATGGGTCCATATCACATCTAATGCACACGATGTGCAAATATAACCGAAACCGAATAAGACTTCAGAGTCCTGCGTTTTGACAAATTCATTCGCGCCGGCGGAAAATCTCGACCGATTATAATCTTGCGGAGCTGGTCGGCAACAACTTGGGCGCTCTCTATGACTCAACACACGCACTCAACCGGTCAGAAAAGCGCAGTCAAAAATCCCTGACTTCAACGGACTGTTAAGCTAGACTCCGGTCATCGACGCAGAATTGGAATGGCTCCTACCGACTTCAATTCAATAAACAGGTTGATCACTGCAACAGCCAAGCCAGCAGAATAGTTGCGGCGGAAAGTCCACCTAGCAATTGGCTGACGCGATCTTTCAGCGCAAATATGACCGGGTCATCGTGCAGCTCGTTGCGGCGGGCCAACATCCATAAGCGCGATATCCAGAACAGCACTGTCGGACACAAAATGTACAACACTTTAGGCCGGGCATAGAGCAATCGCACCTCGTGACTGTTGAAGTAAAGGGCCAGTACGAGCACAGCAACATATCCACTGGTGGCGCCCATCGACGACAAAGTAGGCGCGTCGATGGTCCGGTAGCCGCGCCCCGTGACGTGCTTGTCGTTGGCCAGTTCCAGGTGGTCAATCTCAACAAATCGCTTGGCAAACGCCAGCGACAAGAAAAAGAACAGACAGAAGATTAACAGCCATTCCGAAACCGGCACCGCGGATGCGGTGCCGCCGGCTTGCAATCGCAGCATGTAGAGCCCCGACAGCAAAAACACATCGACTAGCGCCACGCGTTTCAACCATAAACAATACAAACCGCTGCACACCAAATAGAGCAACAGCATCAGCGGAAATCGACTGCCGACCGTGAACAACGATAACCCCAAGCCAAACAGAGCCAGCAGAGGGGCCACCAGTAAGCCAAATTCTAAAGGCAATTGGCCTGAGGCAAATGGTCGATTACGTTTACGAGGGTGTCGCCGATCTTCTTCCAGGTCGAGTAAATCGTTGACTAAGTAGACCGACGAGGCGCAAGCCGAAAACGCCACGAAGGCGACCAGCGCGCACATCCATTTCCAATAGTCGGCGTACTGGAAAGCATGCGCAAAAAGCAGCGGCAGAAACATCAGAATATTTTTCATCCACTGGTGCGCGCGTACCGCTCTCAAGCAAGCTTTCCAGCTTCCCTGGCGTGCCTGCAGTGTTGTTACGGGTCGCTGAAGGCGAGCCACGCGGCGGCTTAACTGGGCCGATGGAGCAACAACCAGCACCTTGACCGCTCGTTGCCAAATCGGCACATCGGCCCAGGAATCGCCCAGGTAAGCGAAGTTCTGATAGCCGTGTTGGCAACAATATTCTTCGATGGCCGCCAGCTTGATGCTGCCTTTGAGATTCCTCCTTTCGTCGGAGGCCAGCACGTCGTCGAACAAACCGACATGCTGGGCAACTTGCCGGGCGACCGCATAGGGACTGGCGGTGGCGAGGACCAATCGGCAACCTTCCCTTTTCAATTCCGTAAGCAAGGTTAGCACTTCCGCGCGATAGGGGAGGGCGGCCGCGTCGAGGGACGTTAAATTCGCTAAGTGCGATTTGAAAGCCAACCGACCACGGAACAACCACAAACTGGCCCGGAATGCCGACCTTGGGTCGTACCGAACCGCACTCAGAAACAATTCTATCAAAGTGTTCGAGGCCACCAGGCTGCCATCGAGATCGACAAACAAAATACTGACTTCGGCTGTGGCGATACTCCTCTGAGCAACCGTCTCATCCGCCGGAAGAACATTCGACATGTGTTGGAATTGCCTTGATCCAGGCAGATGGATGCTCAATTGGTGCCAGCGTCTACAACTGTCGAAACGACAGGAAACAGTTAGCCTTCTCGGATGTCTGCCGGCTCTCAATTATATCCATACGGTCACGATACTTCACCCACTTGGCATACGTAAGTCGCCGATTTGCCACATTCGATGTTCCCGCAATCCAAGGCATAAATTACGCGTCTCATGATAACCATTGACCGCGAGTACGCGGCAGCGCTGACCGTTAGATTCAATCGTTCAAAGGCGGTCCTCCATCCAGCGTCGGTGCGGTTCGAACGAGGGTGGCCGAACCATTCCCAATTGAATAGGCTGTCGATGGCATAGGTATAGTATTTTTCCAAAAGGTTTTGATAAATCTCTTCAACGACAATGATCCGCCTCGCGACCCTCGACACTTCTGCAAGGACGGCGTCCGGGTCGGAAGTGTGATGCAGTACCGTGATCAGCAGGGCTACCTCGAAACTCTTTGCAGGAAAGGGTATGGTCTTGCCATCGTAGACAGTCGGTGCGATGCCATCGATGAAACTCAAGTTCTCGAGGTCGAGCGGTAGAACTTCGTACCCCTGGTGTCGGAGTTGTTGGCACAGGACACAGTTCCCGGCCCCCACATCCAAAACGCGATCACCCTTGTTCAGATAGGGCCCAATCGCCGCCAACTTTTCCCTGACTCGCCAGCGGGCTAGCCGATAGAGCACCCACCGAAGTGGTGTAATCGCAGCGAAACGTTTCAAGGACACGGAGAACTCCCCGTTAGCTCGTTTCGGACTTAGCGGCTTGGGGATGCAAACGGTCGAAAGTGTCCCCTGGTTTTCCATGCGCCGAAGATGACCGCCGCAATCGAAAGAGTGATCAAGCTGACAACATTGGTCGGTTCCGGAGTTGGGATAAGTCGCGGCGACCCGTCCAATTCGATCACCTGGTCCTGATAGGCGACGGTCAGCGTTCCGCTGGGAGCGCTCAGCGCAACCAAATTTGCCATTGGCGCTCGGTGATTAGCCGCCAACCAAGCCAGCATACTGTTTGCTTCATCGATGGCACCGGTGACTTGCGGATCGTTGATGCCGGTGAGAGCAAGAAAACTGCCTGCAGTAAGATCGAGGGTCGATGAGGTCTCGTACTCAATTTCCCAAACGGCCAATTGAAATCCGGCGTTGATCTGGTCGGTATTATTCGGGTCAACATAGGCATCAGCGTCGGGATTGATGAAATGGGCCCAAAGCTGCTCGATCTCCTGAGCCTTGAAGGCACCCATTTCTCCGATCGTTCCGCCATTGTCCGTGGAGTAATTGGGGGCATCAGCCAGCGGGACCACCTGGAAAAGATTTGGCGATGTATATGGCCAAATAAACTCTTTCAGATCGATGCAGAAACTCGCGATGGTGCCACTATTGGCCGTCGCCTGTACGACATTCGAATAGGAGACATTCGCTGTATTGTCAGGACTTCTAGCCTGCAGCGTAAATAAGCCGGCGCCCACGTTGGCCTCGTCGTCACCGTTGTTATCGATGCTGTACGGCGCTCCATAAGAGACATAGCCGACGTTCACCGTGTCGCCGAGGCTCAGGCTATCCCCAAGCGCGCAGTGGGACCTACCGATGATCCAACCGAACAACAAACACGCCATGACAACTCTGGTCAAATTCATCGTTTGGCTCCGGACCTTGCACTGGTTCGAGAAAAAACAATAATACACCATGATCGGATTCCGTCTGGCGAGGTTTGGGCGCAAAGTGATAAGTTTCCGATCCCCGACCAGAGCCGATTGACACTCGCTCGATACTCGATCCATTGTGGTAATGCGATAGTCAGTCTCCAAGAGATGATCGGTGGAAGAACACCAAACAACGCAAAAGCGCATGAATATTGCGCAATGGCGCAAAGAAAGGGCGTATTCGCCGTAGGCCACTGACCCTTCCTCGAGGCAGAACCTACGACCATCTACGCACTGATTTTCGCAGGTA
This sequence comes from Pirellulales bacterium, assembly GCA_035499655.1. Taxonomy (NCBI): domain Bacteria; kingdom Pseudomonadati; phylum Planctomycetota; class Planctomycetia; order Pirellulales; species Pirellulales bacterium. Next base: position 1,561 of record DATJYL010000072.1, on the reverse strand, counting down.
CAGCATGGTTAAAATCCCAATTCCGGCTAACGGCAGCGACGCTGGCTCCGATACCCCTGTCAGCGATCCACTTCCGGCGGCCGGATTAATCAAAAGCTTCAAGAGGGATTGAAGATCTGCATTAGTAATTTTTCCATCGCCATTCAGGTCGCCGATCGACAACAGTTCCGCATTGGTGAGACTGTTTTGCCCCTGGTACGCGCCTAAATTCGTGAGCGCGCGCTGCATCGCCGAAACGTCGGCTGCCGTTCGCACCGTGTCACGATCGAAGTCCCCAGGAACTAAATTGCTTTCGATGGTTTGCCAGCCGATGTCGCGCAGGAACGCCAGGTCGAGAAGCGTCAGCGATTCTCGAACTCCGTCCGTCAACGTAGGCTCCATCACTGCTGTTTGTCGTAGGCCGTCCGTCAATCGTGGGCTCATTAATCCTTGGGCAATGTGCATGCTATCGGGTGCCAGGACATGAGTGCTAAATTCGAGTTGTGCGCCCACTTGTCTTCCAAGCCAATTGCGCGAATCCGTGCCGGACACATTCATGTACCAACTTTGGCTGGTGGAAAATCCCAGTGATTGTAATATTTCTTGTAAGGCCGCAGTGTAAAAATCGAATTGTCCTGCCGCGACTGGCTGGGTGTCGTCGAACTGCCAGTTGACCGAGGAATTGAACCAAATACTTCCTACACTTGGGCCGTAGGCGATCGAATATGGTACCGTCGTCAGCGAACCACTTGCTGTTCCCATCGCTGGCCCGCCTCCCCGTCCCAGATTGGCATTCGCGGCAGCCGCGGCCATGTGAACGGCTGACGATACGTCCGACTGATTGTGAATAATCGCGCTGGACGAGACGTTAAACCCCCCCGGTTCGCCTTCTCCGAGCGTACCACTGGTCAAATTTTGTACTCCGACGAAGACTCGCACTTGATTTGCAGGGAGTGCCGCATCGATTGTTTGAATGGCTCCCGTAGTTGGATTGGCATAGTTGAAATTGTAATTAAAGGTAACCGACGTCCCATTGACTGTGGCGCTATTGGTGTCCACGGTGGCAGCCAGCGTAGTCGTGATCGCGTTGGAAACGTCCTGGGCAGCCGCCTCCAATGTTGCTTCGGCGGTAGGATGTGCGGCAAAAAATGAGTCATCAGAATAGTCCAGCACAATCTCCATGCCGCGGCAGGGAACCACAGTTAGCACAAGTACTGTGAGACAGCAAGTGATCACCGCCCTAAAGTTGCTCATGATGTTGCCCTGTGTGATGTGAGAAGAAAACCTCTACCTAGAACTCATTCTTGTAATCGGCCGGTCGCGCTGCCGTCTTCATGTGCCGGGCCAGCATGATTGTTCCCTGTAAATGCGGAGGGCAAGGCGAAGGACATTCAAAGAAAATGAAACTGGACCCTGGATGCGTTGGTGGATAATCAGGTGATACTAAGAGCCACCGGACAAAACTAGCTTTCATTAAGCCAAGTACGATAACAGATGATCGCTGCGGCAAGGGTGAGGAAGGCCTGATGGACGAGTGGGTTTCGGTCCCAGCGGATGCGGAGCCGTCGGAACTGATGCAACC
>DATJYL010000071.1 GCA_035499655.1 Pirellulales bacterium | reverse complement strand
CGATTCAAACGGCGACTCACCTCTTCCCTGCGGGGTCGATCCCGTCCAACTCAAGCAACCGAAGTTCACTTGCGTGTCCTCACTCACGACCTGCTCCTGTTGGCAGCATAAGGGTTTCAACAAAGCCTGTTCATCTGTGTTCTATGGCTTCTTAACTTTTAGTTCGAGTTATCTGCGTCGATCCGCGTTCATCTGCGTTCCCTAGTTTCTCAATTTGAGGAAGCCTATGCCCAGCGGCGGTTTTCACGGCCCATTGGAGCGCGCCGCCGAATGTTGTTGGCGCATCCCCAAAAGTTACAAGCCCGGCATGCGTGTCGATGGCCTCATCTACGCCGATGACGCGCTCATCGAGCACATCCGCGCCGACCAGGCCTGCGAGCAAGTGGCCAACGTCGCCACGCTTCCCGGCATTCAAGTCGCCAGCCTGGCCATGCCCGACATTCACTGGGGCTACGGTTTTTGCATCGGCGGCGTGTGTGCCACCGATCCGGAGCAGGGGGGCGTCATTTCACCGGGCGGCGTGGGGTACGACATCAACTGCGGTGTCCGCATGGTCCGCACCAATTTGCAGTTGGCCGAACTGCAGCCGCATTTGGAAACGCTTGTCGGCGAATTGTTTGCGAACATTCCCACCGGCGTTGGCCGCGGCGGCAAGTATAAATTCAGTCGCACCGAGCTGCGTCAGTTGATGGCCACCGGCCCGGCCGGCTTGATTTCGCGCCGTCTTGCCGTTCAGCGCGATATCGACTACACCGAAGCGCACGGCTGCCTTGACGGCGCAGAACCCGATGATGTTTCCGATCGTGCCCTCGATCGCGGGGCCGATCAATGTGGCACACTCGGCTCCGGCAATCATTTTTTGGAAGTGCAAGTCGTCGATCGGGTGTTCGATGAAGCCGCCGCCGCGGCGATGAACATTGCCGCTGGCCAAATCTGCGTGATGATCCATTCCGGCTCCCGCGGCCTCGGCTATCAAGTGTGCGACGATGCCCTCAAAGACCTGCGTGGCACGCCGCAAAAATACGGCATCGAATTGCCCGACCGGCAACTGGTGTGCGCGCCGGTCCACAGTGCCGAGGGGAAAAAATATCTGGGCGCCATGCGGGCCGCCGCGAATTTCGCTTGGTGCAACCGCCAACTGCTGATGTGGCAAGCCCGCGAGGTGTTTGCCCAAGTGTTCGGCCGTTCGTGGGAAAACCTGGGCATGGATTTGGTGTACGACGTGGCCCACAACATTGCCAAGCTGGAACAGCACGACATCGCCGGCATTCGCAAGCCGGTGTGGGTGCATCGCAAAGGGGCCACGCGCGCGTTCCCGCCGGGCCATCCGGAAATTCCTGCACCGTATCAGCAAATCGGCCAGCCGGTACTCATTCCCGGCGATATGGGCCGCGCCAGTTGGATTCTCGCGGGTCAGTCGGGCAGCATGGAGCAAACTTTCGGCACCGCCTGTCACGGCGCCGGCCGCATGCTCAGCCGCACCGCCGCCGTGAAAGCCGCACAAGGCCGTCGGATCGATCACGAACTGCGCCAGCGCGGCGTGTTCGCCCGGGCCCGCAGTTGGAAAGGCCTGGCCGAAGAACAGCCCGACGCTTACAAGGACGTCGACTTAGTCGTCGACGTCGTCCACCGCGCCGGCCTCGCCAAAAAAGTTGCCCGCCTGCGACCGGTCGGAGTGATTAAGGGGTGAACGACAGGTAATATCGTCTCTTAAAACAGCGCCAAATAAGAAGCTGTTTGATCGGCATGGAATTCCACGATTTCCTGGTGCCGCAACCGCAGCAACTTGGCCTATTCCACTGTCGAGCAATCGCCCAGCGCGATCCAAATGACTTTTGGAGGATGCCCAAACAAAAAGCTGCGCTGTCGAAAATCAATGTCCTTGCTAACAATCGTGAAATCGTTTTGTTTCGCGAAGTTCCACAACGCTTCATCATCAGCGGTGTCTAACCCGATGCTGCGCACATGTACCGAATTGGGAAACAAATCGGCTAACGTAACGACCAGATGTTGGGACAGATTCTGGTCGAGCAGAAGTTTCATTGCTTAGGCACGGCAACCAAACGCCGCTCTCGATCGGCGGCAAATGCCAGGCAGGCCCGAATATCATCAGCGGTTAATTCCGGAAAGTCTACCAAGATTTGTTCTTGTGTCATGCCGCCGGCCAAATAATCCAGCACATCAGACACAGCAATCCGCATCCCGCGAATGCACGGCTTGCCGCCACGTTTGCCGGGTTCGATGGTAATGATTTTCTGATAATCCATATCTTTACCATAAGCTGCTGAAAATTTGTGGTCAATCACAGATGGTAACTTTACTTATGGATGTGTTGTACCGGCACTGGCGACGTTCAATCTTACATTGATTTTGATGTTGCTTCCTCTATCTCGCATTTCGCAATGCAGGCATTGAGTGCATCAACCAGTGGCTCGATTTTCGATGCCGCAAGGATTCTTTTTTTAGGCAACCATCCGCTTTGCACCCCTAGTAACCAGTACTGAACCC
>DATJYL010000070.1 GCA_035499655.1 Pirellulales bacterium | reverse complement strand
ATAGATGACCTGGTACCGCTTTCTTCACTCCCTCTCCCCTTGTGGGAGAGGGTTGGGGTGAGGGGGATCAGGATCATCGAACGCACGACCCCTCGGGGCCGACGACACCGGAAACTTTTGATCAAAAAGTCCGAATGTGCTCCTCTGCGCACTCTCATCACTCGCACAATGCCCGCCTCTTCGCCGAGCTTGGCGAAACCTACGATTGGGGTTAGCGGTTGGCTCCTCTGCCGCCCCGCAGCACAACAGCACGCGGCCGCCGCGCGCTTCCTCATGCTCACGCGATCTTCCGTGAATTGCCTCCCGGCCCTTCACCCCGCCATTGACACTGGCCTTAGGTCGAATATGATTATGTTTCTACGCACGGCGGGCGGTCTGCTCGCCTTGAGCGGCCTGTTTCTAAAGAGGGTTCACCCGATGGCCGGTAATCGACGCATAGATGTCACGCAAAAGGGCGAAGTTACGGTCGTGCGCTTCATCGATCGCAAAATTCTGGACGAAGCCAACATCCAGGAGCTCGGCGTCGAAATGTTCAAGCTAGTCGAAGTCGAAAAACGCAAGAACCTACTCCTGAATTTCTTCAATGTGGAGTTTCTATCGAGCGCCGCCTTGGGCAAACTGATTACGCTGGATAAAAAAGTAAAGGCCAACGGCGGCCGTCTCAAGCTCAGCAACATCCGGCCCGAAATCTACGAAGTCTTCGCCATCACCAAGTTGAACAAGCTGTTCGACATCAAGGACGACGAAACCGACGCCCTGGCGGCGTTTTAGCTGGCCCGCCGCGACGTCGCCGACGCCTCTCTCCGCGCTGGCTGCTGCAGTCCATCCATTCACTCCGCTTATTCCGGAACCGGCTCGGAATAGTTCCTCACATTAGCCGGCAGCGCCGCGGTGAACAACAAGGCTCCAATCACCGCGAAGGCGATCAGCTCGCCAAATGCCCAATTCCAATTTAAATGCTGCACCAACGCTCCTAATCCCAACCCCGAAAGCACCGTGCTGGCGTATCCAAAAATGCTCGTCAATCCCACTGCCGTGGCCGCCGCCCGTTTGGTTGCCAATTTCACTACGATGACTGCGGCCAGCGCCTGTGGGCCGTAGATGAAAAATCCGGTACACATCAACAGTGCCGTATTCAGCCAAAAGGCTTGCGGCGGCGCCCGCCAAAACAGGAAGATGGTTCCTCCGGCCAACAACATGCAGACCACACAAATGGGCGCAGCCCGGCCGCCACAGACGCGGTCCGTGAGCCAGCCGGTGAGAAGCATGCCGCCCAAGCCTGCGAACTCGAAGTAAACCAACATCCACGCGCCATTTTTAATGTCGATGCCCTTGGTTTCCTTTAGCATCGTGGTGCCCCAATCATAAATGGCATAGCGCAGCACGTACACAAAGAAATTCGCGGCCGAAACAATCCAAATGTATTTGTCGGAGAACACACGTTCCCACAAAAAGGCCCGAAATTCCTGCGGCGTTTGGGCATTTTCCGTCGACGGCGCCGCCACGTGCGTTTCCGGCAGCTCCGGCAAGCCGACCGATTCTGGCGTATCGCGCAGCCACATCCAAAGTGCGCCAGCCACGACCAACGCAATGGCGGCGGGAACGAAAAAGCAGATGCGCCAGTCGCCAGGCTCATTGGGACCGTTTCCGGTCACGGTGACCAGCACGCTGCATAAAATCAAAATGCCGGCGCCCCCCAGCGAATGCGATGCATTCCAGTACGACATTTTGATCGCCAATTCCTGCGGCGAAAACCAATGGGCCAGCAACCGAGCGCACGGCGGATACCCCATCCCTTGAAACAAACCATTGAGCATCCAAAAGATGATTAAGGCCGGCAGTGCCGTGCTGAATCCGAAAAAGACGTTGACCACCGCCGACGCCGCCAGGCCAAAGGTCATGAACTTGCGGCCGTCGGCCCGGTCGCCCACAATTCCGTTTGCGAATTTCGAAATACCGTAGAGGACACTGTGCAGCGTCAGGATTAAACCCAGATTGGTTTTCGATAAGCCTAATTGCTTCTCCAACAGCGGCATGCAGAACGAATAGTTTTTCCGCACGAAATAAAATGTGCCGTAGCCAATCGTCGTCCAAAGCAGAATTTGGGGGCGATACCAGGCAAATCCAGCCCGTATTTTTTCAGGATCGGTGATGGGCGCGGCAGGCGGCGCGGGCCGGAAGAAGTCCGGCAGCCAAGACCAACACTTCACCCATCCCGATGCACCGGCACGTTTCTCGGCAGGGTCGGTGGCGCGTTGCATAAAACGGTGTGCCGCTGGGCAGTGTTCAATAGCGTGCCCTAGAGCATACTGAACCCCACGAAGACGGGCAAACACCGCATCCGGCGGAAAGGCAAAAATCCGCCCTAAGTGGCCCAATTCCGCATGGCTGAGGGCGAAGAGATTACTATAATTGAAGCAGGCATCGGCTTTGGACCGTGGAACAGAAGGTGGGAACGCATGCGGAAACACCCGGACTGGACCTGGACAACTGACCTCAAGCTGCCCAGCGTGCAAGGGGCCGGTCAGTTGTTTTTGGGCGAACTACTCCGCGCTCTTCAGCGGGAGCAGTGGAGCGAACACGAAATCTTTGGAATTCACCTGGCCGCGGAGGAGGCGCTGGTCAACGCCATCCGTCACGGCAACGGTTCCGACAGAAACAAGCAAGTGTATATCAGTTGTAAACTGAATCCCCGGCGATTGTGGCTCGAAATCGCCGACGAAGGCGCCGGCTTTGATGCCGCCCTCGTGCCCGACTGCACCCAACGGCAGAACCTCTCTCGCCCCAATGGCCGGGGCATTATGTTGATGCGAAATTACATGTCGCGGGTAGAATACCGGTTTGAGGGGCGTCACCGGGTAATCATGGAAAAAGAACGGACGATCTTGGGTTGAATCTGATGGGCATTAAATTCTATTGCCCCAACGGGCACAAAGTGAACGTAAAGTCCTTTCTGGCCGGAAAGAAAGGACTTTGCCCGAAGTGCGGGGTTCGGGTCGATATTCCCCTGGAAAGCATCAGGCAAGATCCCGCAAAGTCCGCCTTAAATGCGGGTCCAGGAGACTCCACCGCAGACGATGCGGAGGATGAAGGCGATGCGGACGACGTTTCCGCGTGGCCTTCCACAGCCGTACCCGATTCATCTACCGCCCAATCCCCTTCGCCGGCGACACCTGCTTTGGCTAACCAACGATCCTCAGGTGAAGATTTCCCCGATGCCGTCGCAGCTTTCAATGCTTCCGGGTCCAACGCGTCGGCAGTTGATTTGTCGCCTCACAACATCGCTCTTGATAGCTTATTGCCGCTGCCCGCGGCGAGGGTGGCTAACCCGAATGACGCACTGCTGCCTGTCTCGGCGGTTCCCGCAGACTTCAGGATCAATACAGACTTCGGGATGAATTCGGGCGTCCTGTGGCATGTGCAGCTTGCCACGGGCCAGCAGTTTGAGGGGGTCGACCACGCCACTTTGCAGCAGTGGATGGCCGCAGGCCGCATTAGCCCCGACGACATGCTCTGGCGCGACGGCTGGCCGCATTGGCAGTCGGCAATTACGGTGTTTCCGCACTGGAACGGAAGTCGGGCTGCTGTGCCGCCGTCCTCATTGCCAATGTCTGGCGTAACGCCACAGGCTGCGCCCATGACCGTCAGACCCGTTGACGATCCGCTCGGCGATGCCGTCCGCAGCACCGCCGCCCTGCCGGCCTCGGCCACCTGGTTACGGCAACGCCACCGTGGGAAGCGTGAGATTCGTGCGACATTGAGCCTGGTTTTATTGGGTTTGGTGATTCTTTTGTTCGCCCTGTTGCTTTACGTTTTTTTCGGTCGAGAACAGGCTGCATCGAAGCAGACTTCGCTTCGGCTGAACGCTGTGTTTGCTGCCGCATTCCAACCGCGGTATTTGCCGGACGTCTTGATCCAGCGGCATGCTAGCACGAATGCCAGTCTCGGGCCTGCGGCCGGTTTCTCTTGACCGATTCGCTCCTTCTTGCAAGACTCTCGCCCCCGCCGGCGTTTCCCGAGGTTGGTTTCGGGGGCTGCTTTGGGCCCTGGTCAGACATCAACACCGCCGCAATCGCACGCGCACAATAGCCTCCAAATGGTGCTGCCTATGATAAACCGTCAATTTTGGATCCCAGTCGCCTTGTTGTTTGTAGTGGGCGGATGTGGCCAGGCAAGCCAAACGGCGCAAGGCCTTTCAAATACTCAAGGCTCAGCCGGCGCTCAAGTGAGTGGTTCGGCCACAGATACCCCGGACCGGGCCGTCTTTGAATTTCTAGAGGCCGTGCGAACAGGCAACGATCAGCAGGCCTCCTCCATGCTCACCCCTGTAGCTCGCCAAAAGACGGCCGAAATGCAAATGGTGGTGGCTCCACCAGGCAGCCCCACCGCCAAATTCAAAGTTGGCGAAGTGGAATATGTCACACCCAATAAAGACGGCGCGCACGTCTGGACCAGTTGGACCGACCAGATCGATACCCAGGGACACACGCGCACCGACGACATCATTTGGGTGCTGCGCCACGAGGACGAAGGCTGGCGAATTGTCGGAATGGTGACCAAGGTTTATGCCGATCAGCCTCCCTTAATCCTCAACTTCGAGGATCCGGAAGATATGCTGCGCAAGCAGCAGTTGCTCCACCAAAGCGAATCGGGTGGCGACTCCCAGACCGAGCCATCTGGTCAACCACAGGCCGAACGGACAGAAACAACTGCCCCAAAGACTCGATAACTTCCGGAAAATCGATAAAATTGGAATTATTTAACTCCGCGGACTCCGCCTGTGGCACACAATTGTTTTGCCTAGGCCGTGTGTTATAAGCTGTTGTTCCTAAATAGGTTACTGTAATCCATAAACTTCTACAGGATTCCGCAAATTGCGGGATCCTGTTTTTTTTTGTCATCGTACTAGGCGCTGCCCAAACGTGATGTACAGTTGAAGGAACATTTTTCGCAGTCAACCTATAGCGCCAGAGCTTTGCAAACTATGCGTTGGCTGCTTGACAAGAAGTCGTTCCATGCTAACTTAACGTCCTAACCTAGCTATTCGCGTTTCTTTGCGTAATCCGAAAAGCTTATGCTTGGCAGCCCTTAGGATTAGGCTAACAGACGCGATCAGCATTAGGACGTAAATGGATTTTGGTTCCTTCGCTTGGCAGCCGTCCCGAGCGGGGGTATGAGTTTGGACGGTATTGTGTTTGTTACGCCAAGGTACCTGTTTTTGTTGGAGGATTCGAGGATGAACCGTATTTTGATCTTAGGCATCGCGATGTTTATCGCGATCGTCGGCATCGCCCTTGTGGGCGGTGAAAAAGTGGCCGTTGCCGGTCACGGTTGCTGCTGCTGCTGCGGTGGCGATTGCTGCTGCGGTGGCTGCTGCTGTGGCCATCATCACCACCACCGTCATCACTGCTGCTGCTGTGGCGGCAACTGCTGCTGTGGTACTGCGGCCCCGAGCTGCGGTGGTGAAGCCCCGAGCTGCGGTGGCGAAAAGAAGGACGACAAAGCTGCCGCTCCTGCTCCCCCGGCTCCGATGACCTCGATCAACAGCGATCGGGCTCCGTACGCGTTTGCTCACGTGAGCTACCGTCGCTAGTCTCTCCCGCAGGCTGTTGCACAATTTGGGTAACTGCCCTGCGAAAGAGCCAAAATTAGCCGGGTTCCGCTTGTCGGAACCCGGCTTTTTTCATGCGCCAAAGGTTGTTTCCGAGCGTGCCGGGCGGAAACCAAGATGAGCATGCAAAACACTGACCACAACCGCTAGAATGCTCCTAATCTCCTACGATCTCCCATCGACCCCGGCATGCATATTTCTGCCGTTGCTTCACTATGGCCGAACTGATTGCTCAAGGACCCGATTTTACCCAGCGCTGGCGGCGTCGCTTAAATAAAAACCAGCCCATGGTCGTCGGTCGACAGGCAGGCGTTTGGTCAACTCCGTGGGACGATCATATCTCCCGCCAACACATCCGTGTGTGTTGGAATGGCCAATCCCTCATGGTGGAACAAATGGCCACTGCTCGGAATCCCGTTTTTGTGCACGGAAACACAGCAACGCAGTTCCAGTTGAGGCCAGGAGAGCATTTCGTTATTGGAAAAACCACTTTTACTTTGTCCGCCGACAACCCGCGGGTAACCTTGGATGCCCCGGAGCCTGACCATGAGCAAGTTTTCAGCGCCGCGGAATTGCGACGCGTTTCATTTCGTAATGCTCAAGAGCGCATTGAGTTGTTAAGCCGCCTGCCGGAAGTGATCAAAAATGCGGCCTCCGATACTGAATTGTTTGTCCGCTTGGTCAATTTATTGCTGGCCGGTGTCCCTCGGGCCGATGCCGTAGCGTTGGTGGCGGTCGATGCACCGTCAGCCGTCGACCCAAATTTGGCCCTCGATTCGGGAAAGTTGCGGTCCGAAACATCGACAAGCCTGTCCGAGTTCGACGCCGCAGGTGTCTCTCCGCAAAAACCCTGTAGCGTTGCCATTCGCCTTTTGCACTGGGATGGCCGCCGTTTGGCCGGCGCCAATTTTCAGCCCAGTCAACGGCTCATCCAACAGGCGCTGGCCAAGCGTGAAACGGTGCTCCATACCTGGACGGAAACGCCGTCTCGGGAATTCACCGAATCGGAAAGCATCGATTGGGCCTATTGCACGCCGCTGCCCGGCGATGCCTGCCGCGGCTGGGCATTATACTTAGCCGGGCGATTCGGCCATGGCACTCCAGGTAGTGCAGGGCATTCCGATTCGACCGATATTCGCGACGATATGAAATTCACCGAACTGGCCGCAGCCACGCTCAGCAGCTTGCGAGAGCTGAACCGACTGGGTCGGCGTCAAGCGGGATTGAGCCAATTCTTCGCGCCGGTAGTGATGGATGCTCTGGCTACGGACGATCCGGAAACCGTGCTGACGCCGCGCGAGACGGAAGTCACGGTCTTATTTTGCGATCTCCGCGGATTTTCCCGCACCAGCGAACGCAGCGCCAGCGATTTGCTGGGGCTGCTGGAGCGCGTGAGCAAAGCGCTGGGGGTCATGACCCATCAAATTCTCGATCATGGCGGTGTCGTCGGCGATTTTCAAGGCGACGCCGCGATGGGCTTCTGGGGTTGGCCGTTGCCCCAATCCGATGCCCCGCAACGTGCGGCCCTGGCGGCTTTGGCAATTCGCGCTCAGTTCGAAATGGCCGCCAAGCAGCTCGATCATCCGCTGGCCGATTTCCGAGCGGGGATTGGGATTGCGACTGGTCGGGCGGTGGCGGGGAAAATCGGCACCGTCGATCACGTTAAAGTAACGGTGTTCGGCCCGGTGGTAAATTTGGCCGCCCGCCTGGAATCGATGACGAAGTTCGTGAATGCGCCGATATTGCTCGATCCGACCACGGCCGCCGCCTTGCGCCGCAAGTTGCCGCCGGAGATGGGACGGATTCGCCGCGTGGCAACAGTACGTCCCTACGGAATGACCTCGGCATTGGAAATCTGCGAACTACTGCCACCGCAACACGAATACCCAGAAATAAGCGACCAGCATTTGCACGATTATGAATCGGCGCTGGACGCTTTTGTAGCCGGCCAGTGGAGTCATACGCTGGATGTGTTACAACGCATGTCGGCGCCGGATCCCGTGAAAGATTTTCTCACGGTGTTCATAGCTAAACACCGCCGCGTTCCGCCGCCGGGCTGGGATGGCATTGTCACGCTGGAATCGAAATAGCGCGCCTGGCAAATGGCGTACATTTACCCCCGTGCCCGTCCTCGTCCCGGAGTCATTGGCGGCAGACCACGCTCCTTCAGTCGCTGGTCGATCATTTGCACATACGCTTGTCGAGTGGCACGCATATCCGGGGTACTGCGGTCTAGTCTGTTTTTTAATCGGTCGATGCGCTGATCATCGGTCTGTGCTTGCCCCCGATTGCGTTGATTTCCCGGTGCGCCGCTTTGCCCATTGGCGTTTGGATTATTCTGAGCGGCTTGCTGCCTCTTTTGCATCCGGTCGATGTCGGCATCCAGCGCTTTATCTCGGTCCTTCGGCGACATGGCGTGCAATTCATCGACATGCTGTTTCATGCGCTTTTCCATTGTCTGGCGGTTATTTTCCCAAAGTTGCTGTCGGGCGGCCTCAGACAGCCCATCCATCTTGGCGCGCATCGCCTCAAACAACGCTCGCCTGTCCTCGGGTTTCAAGTTCGAATCGGCCAGTTTTGTCTGCATTTCCCGCACCTCGGCCACGGCCGGATTTTCGCTGAACCAACCGAATAACCAGCCGGCCGTCAGGGAGATGATTCCCAGCGCCACGGTGATGATCGCAATTCGTTTAATGACTCGTTTCGACATCTCAACGACTCCCAACGAAAATGGCAAATACTGGACGCCGACCTACGGCGCTTCCACGTGGCAATCGAGGAATAGCATGTTCCGCGAGCCGGTCGAATTTGCCGGTCCATGAAAATTATCAAAATCGTTCCCAATGGATACGGTTGAACTTTTGAGCTGCTTCCCCTGCGATGGCCCAGTCGATGGATTGAGCACTTCCTGCCGCGTTCGGCCCCGGCATAAGCCGGTTACGGGATCCACCGTGACGGTCAGATCGACCAAGGTGGAACGAGCATATTCGTAACTCAGGCCATCCGTCGGATAGTAGGTTGCGTCTGATGGGCAGATCAGCGCGGTGTTGTTGTTTTCAATAAACTTACCCAGCACAGCCGCAATGCTCGGTAGAGCAGGAGTTGCACTTGGCTCGTCGGCCGCATCTGGAAAGCGAGCATTCGTCCCGCGAGAAGTCATGAAGTTGTCCAATCCAATGCCCATTTGCCGCAGTTGCGATGCGCACTGCGTCCGGCGTGCGCTTTCTCTGGCGCGTTGCATTGCCGGCATTAGCAGCGAAATTAAGATTCCGATGATCGCAATGACCACTAATAATTCCACCAGGGTGAAAGCCAGCCGCCGGATGTTGTCGGGGCGAGCGCAATGCCGGTTGCCAATGTAATGTTCGCTGCGCATAGTTTCTCTGCATTCGGAGTGGATCCGAAAAAGTGGACCGATCGAAACACAGCCGCGCTCGACCGTAACGGTGGGGCAAACCATGAATCCAAAGGCTCAACAGTGCTAGCAAGCACGGAGCCCTTCCAGCCCGGAAAGATTCATCCCTACCAAACCCCGCGCATGGACGCAGGTTTCGCAAAAAGTTGCAATGGGAACCGGCGCAAAACTACGTTCACAATGCCCCTGCCTACTTCTGACCGAGCAATTCGAGCAAATGCACTTCGACACAACCGGCCAAAATGCCCGGGTTGTAGCCACCTTCCAAGACACTCACCATTCGCCCCTGGGCGTGCGTTTGGGCCACTTGCTGCACGGCCTGCGTGAGGGTTTGAAAATCTTCGATTTCCAATCCGAGCGAACCGACGGGGTCATCGCGATGGCTATCAAAGCCGGCGCTAATCAGCACCAACTGCGGCCGCAGCCGATCGGCAAAGGTTTCCAAAGCCCGACGAAACTGCGCCAAATAATCGTGCCGCGAGGTGCCAAACTTCACCGGCACGTTAAGCGTTGTGCCCAAGCCCGCGCCGGCGCCTGTTTCGTCGCTATCGCCGGTGCCGGGGTAAAACGGCCAGCGATGAATGGAAAGGAAGCCAACTCGCGGATCGGTCCAAAAGGCATCTTGGGTGCCGTTGCCATGATGCACATCCCAATCGACAATCAACACGCGATCTAATTGAAGCTCGTCGATCGCCACTTTAGCGCCGATTGCCACATTATTGAACAGGCAAAAACCCATTGCTCCGGCAGCCAGCGCATGATGCCCCGGAGGCCGAACCAAGCACAGGGCGTTTTTTTCTTCGCCGCGAATGACCCGATCGACGGCATCGGCCACGGCGCCGGCAGCCAAAGTTGCCACGTCGTAAGACGCCGGGCAAACTACGGTGTCGACTTCAATCCGGCCGCCTCCTTGTCGGGCAAACGCCTCCAGGGCGGCTGCGTAATCCGGCCGATGCACACGGGCCAGCCGCTGGGGCGACACCCGTTGCCAATTTTCGCGCCGGCAGCGCGCCGCCAATCCTTCATGCTCTAAATGAGAAATCACTTGCGACAGCCGCGCCGGCCGCTCAGGATGCGCCCCGGTATCGTGGTCGAGAAAACGACGGTGATAATAGAGAAGAGTCAACGACGTGAAAGCGAAAGGGAAAATAAAAAGTTGCGGGGGGCACTAAGCCGTCATTGTATCGGAACTGCTTGACAGTACCCAGGTTTTGCAAGTACCCTTGAGAGAGGGTCGATGGTGTCGCAACCCTTGCCGTGATCTTCTCTTAGGATGCTTGCGACCGGCC
>DATJYL010000069.1 GCA_035499655.1 Pirellulales bacterium | reverse complement strand
CAGTGCAACTTGCACAAAAACGATCAAGGAAATTGGGTGCTAGGTGCGCGCGAACTCGGCCCACGCGACTTAGTCAAACGCCATGGTCTGCAAGGGCCCATTGATGATGCGTTCATGGATTCGTTCATCATCGTGCGGCCTACCGGCAAGTCCGGGCGCCCCGAAGTCAACCATTGGGTGCAAACCGAAATGGAACGTGCCATCCGCCAATGGCGCAACCAATTCCGCGGTGAGGCTCGAGTGAAGGACGACACGGCCGTGACCGACGACGATATTGCCGTAAGTAATTTAATCTTGTGGGGCGACGAGCAAAGCAACGCGGTGATCAAGCACATCAACGACAAGCTACCGATCCATTGGCAAGGCGACAACCTGACGGCCGACGAGAAAAAATTCTCGGCGGCCGATCATGTCCCGGTCCTAATTTATCCCAATCCGCTCAATCCCAATCGTTACGTCGTTCTGAACAGCGGCTTCACCTTCCGTGAAAGCGATTATTCCTCCAACGCCAGGCAAGTGCCTCGCTTGCCCGATTGGGCCATTGTCGACATCCGCACCCCGCCAGATATCACGCAACCAGGCAAAATCGAAACCGCCGGCTTTTTCGGTGAGCACTGGGAATTAAATCCGAGCGCGGCGAAGCCGGACCGCAACAAAACGGCGGAACAGACAATACAAAAATTCAAACCATCATCATAAAAAATAGAACATGTGGCTTCTTTTCGCCAGTTTATGAGATTGATAAAACTTAGTGATTGATCAGATGGAATATGTCATGAAAGACTTCAACTATTTAGACGAGCGATTCGATCCTCAACTCAAATATTTTGAAGCAAAGTCGGCCTTTAACCAGCGCCGTTATCTTCTCATGCGACGGCTGATGTTGATTGCAAGTTGGTTGACACCGGTGGCAATCTTCGTCCAATTCCTTGTGG
Source organism: Pirellulales bacterium (assembly GCA_035499655.1). NCBI lineage: Bacteria > Pseudomonadati > Planctomycetota > Planctomycetia > Pirellulales > Pirellulales bacterium. The sequence goes on along the minus strand of DATJYL010000069.1, from coordinate 43,237 downwards.
TAAAGGATTGGAGAGACTATTGGGCTATCGTTCCGATGATTCTCTCAACCATCGCCGTTGGTTCTTATCAGTGGGAGGAAGTACATAACTACGGTTCTCAGTGGAGCAAATTTCGCCTGGTGGCTGAGAACCTCAAACACCAGCGAGCTTACTTCGAATTTAAGACGGGACCGTACAATAATTTATCTCCGGAACAATCGCAAAAAATGTTTGTCGAGATTGTGGAAAAGCTACTTGAGGGGACGGACATCAATTACTTCACTCTAATGGTCGATCCACATCGTTCCCCGACCGACAACAAATAAACAGAAGTAGCCACGACAACTTATAGTGCTTCCTGCACGCTGATTATGTTACGTGCTGTGTATTAGCCAGACCTCGTTGACGCTCCGCGCTGCATTTGTTAATTTTCACGAGCAGATTTCGTACGATTTTTTCGAGGGAGTGACGGCGGCAGCGCGCAATTGAAAACTGAAAGCAGAACCATCATGGCACACGATGTTACGTTAATCATGGGCGACGGCACCGGGCCGGAGTTGGCCGAGGCGGCCCGCAAATGCATCGACGCCACGGGCGTCAAAATCAATTGGGATGTGCAAGAGGCGGGCGTCGATGTCATGGCCCGCACCGGCACGCCGCTGCCGGAAGCCACCATGGAAAGCGTCAAGCGGACCAAGTGTGCGCTGAAGGCGCCCATCACCACGCCGGTGGGCACCGGCTTTCGCAGCATCAACGTGTATTTGCGACAGGCGCTGGGGTTGTACGCCTGCGTGCGACCGTGCAAGCAATACAAAGGGGTGCGCAGCTTCTTCGAAAGCGTGCCGGTCGACTTGGTCATCGTCCGCGAAAATACCGAAGACCTGTACGCCGGCGTGGAGTTCGAAAAAGGGAAGCCCGAAACCGCCGACCTCATCAAGTTCATCAACGAAAAATCGACCGGCAACAAAATCAAAACGAGGCCACAAGAAACCGGCGTTTCCATCAAGCCGATCAGCGTTTCGGGCACCGAGCGGATTGTGAAGTATGCGTTTGAGTACGCCCGTAAATACGGCCGCAAGAAAGTCACCAGCGTTCACAAAGCAAACATCATGAAATACAGCGACGGGTTGTGGCTGGAAGTATCGCGGCAGGTGGCGGCCAAGTATCCGGACATCGAATTTGAAGACCGCATTGTCGACAACATGTGCATGCAGTTGGTGCAAAAGCCCGAGTTGTACGACGTGCTGGTGCTGCCGAATTTATATGGCGACGTGCTCAGCGACCTGGCGGCCGGCCTGGTCGGCGGTTTGGGTGTGGCGCCGGGCGCGAACATCGGACCGGACGGGGCCGTGTTCGAAGCCACGCACGGCAGCGCGCCCAAGTACAAAGGCAAAAACAAAGTCAATCCGACGGCGGTCATTCTCTCCGGCATGCTGATGCTGGAACACTTGGGCGAAGCCGACGCGGCCAAGCGCCTGGAAAAAGCCGTGGCCGACGTCATCGCCGAAGGCAAAAGTGTCACGTACGATTTGAAGCCCAACCGCGACGATCCCACCGCCGTTGGCACGCGCGAAATGGCCGAGGCGATTGTGGCCAAGCTGAAACCGGTGCGATAAGCGGGCTTTCACCTATAAGACACAGCGGCTGTACGCAGCGTCTCTCGGAAAGAGGCGTCTACATTCGCCGTTTTGTTTGGCACTGCACCTCAACCGTGCCCCGAATTGCTGCAAAGAATCACTTGGCGGGCGCATCGGCTGCACTCTTTTGCGCGCCGTCGGATTTCGCGGGGGTTTGATCGGCCGCAGGAGGTTGATCTGCTTTACCGGCCGGGGCGGAAGTTTTTTTGCCTGGCTGGCTTTGCATATAGAGTTGTCGCAGGCGTTCCCACTCTTGTTCCTGGCGGCTGGGACCGTGGGGTGTAAGCGCCACATACAGGACCGCCGCTACCAACCACACGGCCGCCACCGCTGCCCAAAACCATATCGGCCGGGTGCGAAGCCAGTCGCCGATATTTTTCGGAGCCGCTTCAATTTCGGAGAGCGCTTCGCCGGCAGTCGAAAGTGGCGAATAGGCTTTTTTCGCCGCGCGGAAACGCGTCCGTTCGGCGGGAAGTAATTCAGCTTCCATCTCGATTGCAACTTGGGGTAGTGCATTCTCCATATCTTCGACGGCAACATCTTCCACGAGTGCGTCGGCTACGATTTGGCCTTCGAAGGAAGCCGACTCTTCCATCGTCTCGGGTAGCTCTGGTTCGATGATGCTTGGTTCATCAAGTTTGATAGGAGTTGCCTGCGGCGGCTCGATATCGGATGGTTGATCAGCTTCGATGCGAGTGAACTTTTGGGGCTCGATGGCGGGTGATGGTGCCTGCTCAAAGAGAATGGGTTTAACTGGCAGTGGTGCAGCGGGTACTGCGAGATGGGGAGCGGGCGCAGCCGGCAAGGAGGCGGGGGGCGTCGCTTGAACCGGAGGTTGGGGCACGATTGGCTGCGCAGTTTTGGAGGCGGGCGGCTGCGGCAGCACTTGCGGCGCTGCCGGAGCGGGAGACGCGACAGGCTTGGGCGCAGTGGTCTTTGGCGCGGGGACTTTCGGCGGAGCTGGAGCGGGCATCACTCGCGCTTTGGGCGCAACTGGCGCCGGAGGCACGGGCGCTTTTGATGTCCCAGAGGCTGGGCCCGCTGGAGCCGGCGCGATCGGCGTTTTGGCAGGCGCTGGGCTTGGAGTTTTAGGGGCACCAGGAGCCGGCGTTTTCGGCGGGGCCTGGGGGGGGGCGGGACCAAAGGCTCCCAACGGAGCCGCTTTGTCCGGATTTTTTCGCAGGAAACCCATGAGCTTCAAAAACCCTTTCATTTTGTCGGATCATCCCCCGATGCCGACCGACAGAACACACCTTTAAGTAAATTTAGCTGCGCCGCCGGTGAATGCAAGCATTTGCTCCCCTCGTAAATGCCCTCTGGAACGCATTGGCAACCCGCTAGAATTCGAGTCTGTTTCGTGGCGTTTCTACGTTCATTTTCTGCGAGATTTTTTTCTTGCTCAATGCGGTCGATTTTCGCGAACTGGTCAGCGGTCGGCGGCGTGGCCCGATGGCAAGCCTGCTGCGCGGTCTGTTGCGCTGGGCTGAATCTCTCTACACCTGGATAGTGGTAGGTCGAAATAAAGCCTTTGAATCCGGCCGAAAGGCAAGCCAAAAAATCGGCATCCCCGTCGTGAGTGTGGGAAACCTGACGCTGGGGGGGACCGGCAAAACGCCGCTGGTCGAATGGATCGCCCGATGGTTTTTGAACCGCGGCATTAAAATTGCCCTGGTCAGTCGTGGATACAAATCTTCCAACGGCGCGCCGAACGACGAAGCCCAAGAGCTGGCGCAAAAGTTACCCGGCGTGGTTCATTTACAAAATCCGGATCGTGTTGCTGCCGCTCGATTGGCGGTCCGAGAATTTCAGAGCGAACTGATTATTCTCGACGACGCCTTTCAGCATCGCCGCATCGCGCGGGATTTGGACATCGTACTTTTGGATGCGCTCGAGCCCTTCGGCTTCGGCCATGTTTTTCCACGCGGCATGTTGCGCGAACCGATCGCCGGAATGAGCCGGGCCAATCTGGCAGTGCTCACGCGGGCCGACATGGTAAATGAAGTTGAGCGCGCCCGAATTCGCGGCATCGTGGAGCGCTATGCGCCTCAAATCGCTTGGGTCGAATGCCGCCACGCCCCGCGCAGTTTGCTGGCCGCCGACGGACAAGAAGAATCGCTGGGCGCGCTGCGGGGTAGGCAGGTGGCGGCTTTTTGTGGGCTGGGGAATCCAGCGGGTTTTCGCCACACGCTTGCCGAGTGCGGCTGCAATGTTGTCGCCTGGCGAGAGTTCCCCGACCATTTTATTTACAATAATAATACGGTGGACGAGTTGGCTCGTTGGACGGCTTTGCACGGCGCAGATGTTGCAGTGTGCACGCATAAAGACCTGGTAAAGCTGCCCGTGAACAAATTGGGCGACCGGCCGCTGCGAGCCGTGCTAGTGGGTTTGGAATTTTTGCGCGGACAGGATGCATTGGAAGCAAAATTAAAAACACTATTGCCCCTGGTATCGAGTCCAAAATGACAGACCACTCCGAACTGGCATCAGCCGGGCAAGCTACCGGATGGTCAACCGTTTCTGTCGCGGGCAAGCCGTGCGATGCGTTTCAGCCATCCTCTCCGCATCCGCATGGTTTTGTAGTGATCTATTTGCACGGCGTGCATCAGAATCGGCTGAGCGACAAGCCCGCCTTTACAGCGGAGTTTGCCCGGCATGGCTTACGCGTGATCGCCCCCCTGACCGGTCGCAGTTGGTGGACCGACCGCATTTGCCCCGAGTTTGACGAGCAGATTACCGCGCATCGGCACGTAACGGACAACGTGCTACGGTATGTCGCCGCAGCTTGGAATGCAGCGCCGCCGCAAATTGCGCTCTTGGGCACCAGCATGGGAGGCCAGGGCGCGCTGCGGCTGGCTTTCAAGCATCCCAGCATATTTCCGGTGACGGCGGCGATTTCGCCGGCTATCGATTATCACTTGCGGTGGAACGAAGGAGATGAAACACTCCCGCAAATGTATGTCGACCAGGAAGCCGCTCGGCAAGATACGGCCACGCTCCACGTGCACCCGCTCAATTGGCCGCGGCATGTGTGGTTTTGCTGCGACCCAAGCGACCGTCGTTGGCACGAAAGCGCCGAGCGGTTGCATTCCAAATTGGTCGCTCTCGGCATTGGCCACGATTACGATTTGGAAACCAGCGGCGGCGGACACGGGTTCGAGTATTACAACCGGATGACGCCGGCGGCAATGCAATTTATTGTGGATCGCTTGGAACGCGAACGGTTGCGAGTGGTGTGAATTAAATCCTTCTGGTGACAAGTCGCCGGCTGGACAGTACATTGCTGGCCTGGATTGACACAATTTCTGACTCTTAATGCTCGATTCCTAACACCCCGAATCTCTTGATCCATGCGACTGGTCTGGTTGACGGATATTCATTTGAACTTTCTCGCTGACGACGAGACAGCGCGCTTTTTGTCCTTGGTTCGCGCGCGCGAAGCCGACGCAATTTTGCTGACCGGCGATATTGGCGAAGCACACAGCGTGGTTCCGCTATTGGAACGATTGGACGACGTCTGGCAGCGGCCCATTTATTTTGTCCTGGGCAACCACGATTTTTACGGTGGATCGATTGCCGGCGTGCGGGCAGAGGTAACGGCCCTTTCGCGGCGCCATCCCCGGCTGGTTTATTTGACTGCGTCGGAGGTGGTAACGCTCACAGGCAGTGTGGGACTAATCGGCGACGACGGTTGGGCCGATGCCCGACTGGGGAATTATGTGCAATCGTACGTGATGATGAACGATTACCGGCTGATCGCCGAGCTAGCGCCGCTAACCAAGGAATTTCGTTGGCCCAAACTGAAGGAGTTAGGCGACCTGTCCGCGAAGCACATTCGTCGGATATTGCCGGCTGCCTTGACGCGGTTTCCCGAGGTCATTTTGGCGACGCACGTGCCCCCCATGCGCGAGGCATGCTGGCACGAAGGACAATTATCCAACGACGAATGGTTGCCGCACTTCACCTGCAAAGCAATGGGAGACGCCATTTTGGAAATCATGCGTGCCACGCCGCAACGGAAGCTAACGGTATATTGTGGTCACACACATAGCGCTGGAATTTGCCAACCATTGTCCAACGTGACCATTCACACCGGCAGTGCAAAATACGGCGAGCCGGCCGTGCAACAGATAATCGAGTTGAAATAGTACTATCCAGCGCCACATCCTGCTTACTTACCGCTGACCAAGCCATCGCTGCTTTGCCCCATCAGCCTCATCATGTAGAACTGCCGCCGGCCGCATGCTTACCCCATGTCCGATTTTCTTCCCACCGCATCGTTGGCCACTCTTCGTTTACGGGCCGAACTATTGGCGCGGGTGCGGCAGTTCTTTGCAGAGCAGGGATTTCTCGAAGTTGAAACGCCCATTCTGTCGGCCGACGTAACGATCGATCGGCATCTCGATCCAATGTCGACAGTTTTGGCTGACGATCCGCGAACACCGGACGTGGGTCGACGTCTGTGGCTGCAAACCTCGCCCGAGTTTGGCATGAAGCGCCTGTTGGCCGCCGGGGCCACGGCGATTTACCAAATCTCACGGGCCTTCCGCAACAGTGAAGTTGGCCTGCTGCACAATCCGGAATTCACGATGGTGGAATGGTATCGGGCGGGAGACGACATGGCCGCTGGCATGATGCTGCTCTCCGAAGTGTGCCAAACACTGCTCGGTCTACAAGAGGCGGAGCGAGTAAGCTTTGCGGGGGCTTTTCAACGGCATGTGGGAATCGATCCCCACACGGCCACTACGGCGGAATTGGCCATGGCGGCCAAGCAAAACGGAATTGCCGTGCCGGCCGGTTTGGGAGATGATCGCGCCGGTTGGCTGAACGTGCTGTTGGCCGAATGCGTGGAACCGCATTTGGGTCAGGTGACGCCGATCATTGTCTACGATTATCCGGCCAGCCAGGCGGCGCTGGCCAAAATTCGAATTGATGAAAGACCTTCAATGTTGGGAAGTGGCGAAGTCTCGTTGAGTAAAATACGCTCGCCATACTCCAGCCCGGCGGTGGCCGAGCGATTCGAGTTGTATGTGCGGGGTGTAGAACTAGCCAACGGCTACCACGAACTGCTCGACGCCGCCGAATTGCGGCGACGCAACGCCGCCGCCAATGCCGCCCGAGTGGCGCAGGGCAAACCGGCGTTGCCGGAGGAAAGTCGTTTGCTGGCGGCGATGGAGTCGGGACTGCCAGCGTGTACCGGTGTGGCGCTGGGTTTTGATCGATTGGTGATGCTGGCGGCCGGCGCGAAGTCGCTGGCGGAAGTGCTGGCATTTTCCATCGACCGCGCTTAAAACGAGAAATGAGTTTGCACTGAATTCTTCGGCCGGATTTCCGGGGGCTGGTTTGGAATATCAATCCGCCGCACTTTCGTAATTTTTGTTATCAAATGTCGTTTGACGCTGTTCTCGGCACTGTTAACTTCGCATAGCGTCAGCGGCAGTTACACGTAATAATAGAAGTGTCTACAGAAACCGTCGCGAGAATATTTCGCTTTAGTCCCAACGGAGTGTCCCATGTCGTTCCGATTTGCAAGTTCGCGTTTGATTTGCTTGAGTGTGGCAGTCATCGGCACGACATTGTGGTGCACAGGCGTGTCCCGGGCAGAAAACGCTGGCCAGGACGATCTCGATTCTGCAAGCGATAAAAAACTCGCCGCGGAAAGCCTGGATGATTTGTCGCAAGTTGTCAACTTGTGCGAAAGCGCCTTGAAAAAGGGGCTGGATGCCAGTAACACCGAATTCGCGAATAATCTGCTGACAGGGACCTTGTTGGAACGGGCCAGCGTGCTCTCCAAAAAAATCGTGCAGGATAAACCAGCCGGTTGGGCCCAGTTGCGCATTTTGGCGATGGGCGATTTAGAAAAGGCGCTAAAAATCAATCCACAACTGGCGCCTGCCCAATTGATGATTGCCCGTTTGCAGCAGCTTCCAGGGGGCGATCATGCGGCCGCGCTTAAAGCGGCACAGACAGCGCTAGATTTGTCCAAAGATAAGCAGGAAGATCAGGTCGAAGCGCTGGTGCTCTTGGCCGACTTGAGCGACGAGCCGGACAAAAAACTCGATTATTTCAGCCAGGCGCTCAAAATCGCCCCCAATAACTTGGAAGCGTTGCGGCAACGCGGCATGTTCCTGTTGTTGTCGGGCAAGGTGCAGGAAGCGACCGCCGATTTAGACGCCGCCGCTAAAGCCGACCCGGACAATCCTGAATTGCAGGAAATCCGTGGCCTGGCCTGGTTCACGCTCAAGCAAAACGACCAAGCCATCGATGCGTTTAGCGAAGAAATTAAGCTGCTGCCCAATGCAGCCGCCCCGTACATGCATCGGGCGCAAGTCTACGCAGCTGAAAAGAAAACCAAGGAAGCCCTGGATGACCTCGACCACGCCGTAAAAAACGAACCCGACAAATTGGAGCATGTCGTTGAGACGCTGCGACTGCGTGCTGTGGTGCATCAGCAAGCCGGTGACACCAAGGCGGCCCGCGCCGATGTAGATGAAGCCCTTAAAGATGTTCCCGACTGGGCCCCGGCCTTGGAATTAAGGGCCATTTTATCGACGGCCGAGAAAGATTATGCGCAAGCCATCGACGACTCGCTGACGTTGTTAAAAAAATCTCCTCACAATCCGGAATTACTCGATCAATTGGGCGTGCTTTACGAAGCCAACAAGCAGCCGCGCAAGGCAATTGCCACCTATAGCGAAGCGTTGACAGCCAACCCGGAAAGTTTATCCGCCTTGCGCGGCCGGGCCGATGCTTACTTGAGCGTTGGCAAACACGCCGAGGCCGTGGCCGATTACGAATCGGCCCTGAAAATCAATCCGGAGGATCTAGGTGTGCTCAATAATTTGGCCTGGGTGCTGGCCACTTCGCCCGACGACAATGTACGAAACGGTAAACGCGCCATCGAATTGGGCACGCAGGCCGCCAAGCAAAGCGATTACAAACAGGCCTATATTTTAAGCACGCTGGCCGCCAGTTACGCCGAATCGGGCGATTTCGACGCCGCCCGCCAATGGTCGCAAAAGGCAGTTGACTTAGGCAGCGACGACGCAGACGTGAACACCCAACTCAAAAAAGAATTGAGCAGCTACGAGAGCAAAAAACCCTGGCGAGAAAAGCAGGTGATTGACGAAAAGAAAGACTCTGAATCATCCGCCCCGCCGGATGCCAACTCGTCGGCCAAAAAGCTCCCCGCGCCCCCGCCGCTAAAGAATGCCGGTTCCACAGCGAACGATACGACAACAAAGAACGAGTAATCGGCTCTACTAGCGGGACGTTGGTAAAAATAGTCGGCGGACGCTGATTGTCGCAAAGCATTCAACCGCCAGGCGTATCTAACAGCTGCTGCAATCGCACGGCCAACGTGTTGGGAAAACGTGTCGGCCAGCTCTGATCGATCAAGCCGACGTCAATCATGTCGCGCAAATGAGTGCGGTCTTTATCACGAAATGACGTCAGCTTCATGCGCACCAGCGCTTCCAACTGGAGCATCTGGAAATCTTTGCCCCGCTCCGATTCAGTCATCTCCGCCGCCGGCGTCTCGTAACCCGGTTTCACTTTCTCGCCGGCAAACAAAATATGCACGGCATCGCGCACTTTCGCCGTGGGGCTGTCCAGAAACGATTCGACGTCCAATACGTGCGCATGATAAAACCCCGCCGCTTCCAACGCAGTCGTGACAGCGGGAAAATCGGCGCGGCGAACCAGAATATCGACATCTTGCGTGTTTCGCACGGCCGCTTCGTCCACACGCGACACCCACGCAGCCACCGCGTTCCCCCCGGCAACTGCGTAAGGAATGCCTGCTTTTTCTAACGCCGCTGTGGCTCGCAACAAACGTTCGCGCACTTTTTCCACGGCCCGAATCATCCTCTCCCAAGAGACTTCGCCATAGGTCGCCATAACAGTAATGTTAACAACCCGGCGAACAGGCTCATAGGGTTTCCGGTGTGCTCACTTTACACCGCGGTGCTTTGAGCCGCATATTGGTCCGTCCAAGCCCGTAAGTCCTCGGCCCCTTTGCGATGGCAAAAATCGCCAAAAGTCTCCCCTTCCTGGCGCGCGTGCTTGAAATATACAAACAGTGGTGCCAGCGTCGACACCACTTCTTCGGCCGGCACTAAATCTTTGTAGATAAAGTTCAGCCGATCTCCCAGCAGCCGTCCTCCCACAAACACGGTGTACTTGCCCACGGTTTTGCCGACCAGACCAATGTCGCAATTGTAAGGGCGTGCGCAGCCGTTGGGGCAGCCCGTCATGCGGAGCGTGAAGTTTTCGCGAGACAAACCAAGCTTAGCCAATTCCATCTCCAGTTGATCGATCATCCCCGGCAGCGCCCGTTCGCTTTCGGTAATCGCCAGGCCGCACGTCGGAAAGGCCACGCAGGCCATCGACCACCGCCGGATGTTGGAAATTTCTTCCGTCAACGGCACGTGATGCCGCCGTAAAATCTCCTCCAATGAACCACGTGCCTCGGAGGGTAGGTCGCAAAACAAAAGGCTTTGGTGCGCGGTCAGCCGGATGCTGGGCCATAGCGTGCGACACACCTCGCGCAGTGCGGTTTTAAGCTGGATGTGCTCGTCGTCTTTGATGCGGCCGTTTTCAATGTTCAATCCGTAGAACATACGGCCGTCGCCTTGTTCATGCCAGCCCATGTGATCGTCAAACCCGACTACGTCTTCAGGGTCGGGTTCCGCCAGTGGCTGACCATAGTATTCCTCAACCTTAGCTTTGAACCAATCTAGCCCGTGGTTGGCGATCACGTATTTTAAGCGGGCCACTTTGCGGTCGACACGGTTGCCATAATCTCGCTGCACCTTGACAATGGCCATGCACACATCGATGACCTGTTGCGGCTCGACGAACGCCATCCGCTTGGCGACGGCAGGAAAAGTTTTAGCGGCACTTGGGGTCACTCCCATCCCGCCGCCGACCAGCACGTTGTAACCCACAATCCGCCAGTCCCGGCAAATGGCCATCAGGCCTACGTCATTGGCGTACAAATCGACGCAATTATCGCCAGGCAAGCCAATAGCGAATTTGAATTTACGGGGCAGATACGTGGGGCCATAAATGGGTTCCATCTCGGTCTGGCCGTTGCCCGTTGTTTCGCCGGAATGACGGCCGTTGGTGCCGCTACCGCCCAAATATTGTTCTTCGCCGGTGCCTAGATCGCGCAGCCAAATTTCGTGGTAGGCCTGTGTGTGGGGAGTAAAGTGCACAGCCAGTTGATCGGCCAAAGTTTGCATTTCAGCATGCACCGGATCGCCATAGTGTGGCGCGGGGCAACACATGACGTTGCGCTTCACGTCGCCGCAAGCGGCCAATGTGGAAAGCTTGATTTCGTTGATTCGCCGAATGGTTTCCTGCAAACTGCGTTTTGGAATGCCATGCAATTGCAGTCCTTGTCGGCTGGTGATGCGCAGCGTGCCGTTGCCCAATTCGTCGCACAAATCTAGCTCGCCCAACAATTGATCCGCCGTAAGTTTGCCGCCGGGTATCGCCGAACGGACCATAAAAATATATTGCCGCAGGCTTTTGCCCCCCTCTTGCTTCACGCGGTTCTCACGGTCGTCTTGTTGATACGTGCCGTGAAATTTCAGCAGCGCCGAGTTATCCTTGTTGAATTTGTCCCCGGGCTCGGCTAACTCCTGGGCAATCGTTCCGCGCAGATAATTGCTGTTCAGCTTGACGCTTTCAGCAGCGGACAACTTTGCAGGAGCGGGTTCGTGTTCGGCCATATGGGCTAGTGGCTGCAAAAGAAAGGGCTGGAGAAATTGTACTTTGCGGCCAGTCAGGCAGATACCAAAAGAATGATGGATTCAATGGCAAGCTAAAATCACCGTCTCCCGGCAGATTTCAATGCTATTGATAACAATCGACGAATGTTTAGTAAGATTATGATAATTATTACCATTTGATGCTTGCGGTCAAGCGATGATAACCTTACACCGACTGGGCAGCGAGAGCAATCTACCATCTCACGAATATGAAACGTCAGTCACAAAGCAGCGTTTCCCAATCCCCTGCGGCCTTGGTCTGGCGGCACCCGGCGGTTGTTTTGGCGACAGGTTTTTGGATCGGCCGTGTCCCGTTTGCCCCGGGAACGTTCGGCACACTGCTTGGCCTACCGCTGGCCTGGGGCATTAGTTTCATCCCAAACGTCTGGCTTCAGGCCACCGCCGTTCTTGCCGTATGCATCGTCGGTGTTCCCATCTGTACCACGGCCGCTCGGTTGCTCGGCGGCGCAAAAGACCCACAGATGGTTGTGCTGGATGAAATTGCCGCCATGCCCATCACCTTCTTCCTTGTTTCGCACGATACGTTGTCACGTCCCTTGGTTCTTCTGGCAGGCTTTGTTCTCTTCCGCATTTTTGATATCACCAAGCCGCCGCCTGCCCGACAGTTGGAATACTTGCCCATGGGACTGGGAATTATGGCTGACGATTGGGCGGCCGGGGTCTACTCCTGCCTCGTGTTGCACGCCATACTTTGGGCTGGTTGGCTGTAAAATAATTCACCGCAGAGACGCGGAGAGCAGCGCACAGAAAACAGGAAGCCACAGATAAACACGGATGAAAACAGATAAAACTGGAAATGCTGGCAGCGGACAATTCGAAAATCCATTGTTCAATGCGGGCATTTGAAGAAATCAGGATTCAATGATTGCCCGGTTTTCTAAATGACTTCATCTGTGTTTATCCGCGTTCATCTGTGGTTTCTAGACTCTGCTCTTCTCAGCGTCCTCTGCAGTTCAAATGATGCCTAAAGGGTTTGCTAAATGACCGCTAAACTGCTCGATGGCAAAGCACTGGCCACAAAATTACAGGTCAAGCTGCAAACCCAGGTGGCGCAGTTCAAAGCGCAATCGGGAATCACGCCCTGCTTGGCGGCGGTCCTAGTGGGCGAAAATCCGGCCAGCGAAGTGTATGTGCGCAACAAGCGGCAAGCTTGCGAGCGCGTGAGCATGGCCAGCCAGCTGCACCGCCTGCCTGCCGAAGCCGCGCAGCGAGACTTGCTGCACCTGATCGCCAAATTGAATAATGTCTCTGGCGAGCATGCAGTGCATGGTATCTTGGTGCAGCTTCCATTGCCCAAGCAAATCGACGAAAAGGCCATTCTCGACGCCGTCCATCCGCTGAAAGATGTCGACGCCTTTCACCCGGAAAACGTGGGCCGGCTGGTCCAAGGCCGTCCGCGGTTTCTGCCCTGCACTCCGCAGGGCATTCAACAATTATTGGTCCACAACCATATCGAAACCGCCGGCAAGCATGTGGTGGTGCTGGGCCGGAGCGAAATCGTCGGCAAGCCTATCGCCCTAATGCTGGTGCAACGCGGCGCCGGAGCCGATGCCACAGTCACCATTTGCCACAGCCGTACACACAATTTGCCCGACATCACGCGCCAGGCCGATATCCTCATTGCCGCCATCGGCCAACCGCGGTTCGTCAAAGCCGATATGATTCGGCCCGGGGCGACGGTCATCGACGTGGGCATCAACCGCGTCGATGGCAAACTGTGCGGCGATGTCGATTTTGACGCCGTGCGCCAAGTGGCCGGCGCCATTACGCCTGTTCCCGGCGGCGTCGGCCCACTCACGATCACCATGCTCTTGGAAAACACGCTAAAAGCGGCCAAACTCCAGATCGCCAATCACGGCCAATAAAACAGCGATAGGACCGCACGGCATGTTGTTTCGATCTCTTTTCATGTAATTCCTTTCAAGCGAGGTCACCATGTCTGAAAACTCAAGTGAGAACTCCATCACCGTGGAATTCAACGTCTTGCTGTTTGTGTTCCTGGCCATCGTCGGCGTCGCCCTATTCGCTTTGAGTGATCGGGCCAAAGGCCTTTCCTTCGAAGGCGTAATGTTTGTCAGTGCCATCGATGCTGTGCGTTATACCGTCATGCTCCTCATCGGCAGTTTTTTTGTCAAAGAATTTTGGGGCCGGTTGATTTCAAATCTATTTCCTGTTCGAGCGATCAATTATCGGGAGGCAGTTGCCATCCTGTTGATTTGTGGATTGTTTTTCGGGCGATAAAAGGACGCTTAGCGTGCATTTCGCTTCAATGTAGCGGCGGCTGTCCTCAGCCGCTTGCAGGTCGCTGGAGACAGCGATCACTACACTCGCTAAAACGATGTGACAATCGCCCTAGCGTCGTTGCCGCAGCGCTTCGTAAAACAACACGGCGGCCGCGGCGGATACGTTCAAACTGTCAGCAGCCCCGCACATCGGCAAGCGAATGGCCGTAATGTCGCCACGTATTGAATCGCCGGGTCTTGAATCGCCACGTTTTGAATCGCTCCACCACGCATCCGAAAGCCCCGCCGCTTCGCTCCCCAACACCACCGCACATGGCCCGGTAAAATCGCAGGTGGTATAATTGACTGCCCCATCCACTCGGGCGGCGAAAATCTTAAGATTTTGTGTCCGCAGCCAGGCGATGGTTTCCTCACTGCTGGCCGCTACCACCGGCAGCGTGAAAATGGCTCCCAAACTGGCCCGGATGGCATTGGGATTGTAAAGATCAACGCCCCCCCCGGCGACAATCACTGCGGAAACACCCGCTCCGTCGGCGCTGCGCAACACCGCCCCCAGGTTGCCCGGTTTTTCCACGCCTTCCAGCACCGCCACTAGCGGATTGTCCGGCAGCCACAAATCATTCAAATTGCGCTGTGGCGTTTCGGCCACGGCCAGCACCCCTTCTTCCCGGCTTCCATAAGCCAGCACCGAGTAAACCGCCGGGCTGACTTCAAACTGGACCGCGGCGGTTTTTTCCAGTCGCCGCAACAACCGTTGGCACTCGGCGCCGTCGCACTGCTCAAGGCAAACAAACACTTCCTGCAGCTTCATTCCGCCGTCTAAGGCCCGGCCAATTTCACGTACGCCATTGATCATGAACCGCCCCTGTGCGGCGCGCTGCCGCGGGTTGCGCAACTTGGCGGCTGCTTTCACGCGCGGATTGGCGGTGCTGGTGATTTTCATGCTGCGCAATAAAAAAGGACACCAATGGGTGTCCTCCTATCATATTCGATTTGCTAAGCCGCAAGCGGATGGATCACGAACAGGTCGATTGCACTACGAAAGTAATCAACAAACTTAATTCGCATCCACCACGTTCACCCGGCGACCGTTGCGGTCGAACTTCACCACGCCGGGAACCAGGGCGAATAGTGTGAAATCTTTGCCTTGCCCCACGCCACGGCCGGGGTGATAGGTGTTGCCTACTTGCCGGATGATAATGTTCCCCGCAATGACCGCTTCGCCGGCATATCGCTTGACGCCGCGGCGTTGGCCGGCGGAATCTCGCCCATTGCGGCTGGAGCCTTGACCCTTCTTATGTGCCATGGCGGAATAGGGATTAGAGGGTAGGGATTAGGGTGTAGGAGATAGAGACAAGAAGCGGCGCTCGGCAAACCGGCGGTCCTGGTTCTATGTCCAATGTTGACCAATTGACGAATCTAACTTTCTACCGGAAAACCCACTCGTGGTCAATCTGTCCCGGTGTGCCGAAGTAAATTTCCTCCTTGTCCGGCTCATGTTCGTCGCCCGGCCGCCAGAAATTCAGCTTCAGCGTTTTTTGGGCGTAAAGTCGCCCCGTGCCGGGTACATCACCCTGTTTGTAGGCCCCCGGCGGATCAGCAAACCGGTAAGCGTTGGTGAGTCCCTTCACATAGATGTTGAAAAAATCGATCCGAGGGTCAATGTATTCCCACGTGGCCACGCCCCACACGCTGTGGTCGTCGTCGGCCGTACTCAGCGGAATCGGCTTCTCGCCCATTTGCACGGTATTGAGCAGCGTGCGATGCGGATCTTCGCGTGCTTCAATGGCGTCCACGGCCAGCGGCATGACACGGTCAAGATACGCCTTTTTGAACTGCGGACTTTCCAACACGAATTGCGGATGGAAATAAATCGGATCGGTCATCGGCTGATTCGCCGCCAGGCTTTGGTTTTTGCCGCCGTCCGGATCGGCTTCCAAATGCTGGCCCAAATTTTTCACGTGGTACACCATGTACCATACCATGCGGCGGTCCATTTTGCCGTCGGCCAGCGGCATGTCGATGTTGATAATCCGCAGCGGCTTGAAGCTGAACTCCAAATACCACACGCCGCGGCGGAAGGGAATTTCTTTGGTCAGCGATTGCAGCGTCGTGCTGGCGCTTTGCGTTTCCGGCTTCCAATCGAGTTGCTGGCCAGCCGATTGAATTTCCACAATGTCGTGCGTGGTAACAGTATCTTGCGGATTGGGCTCCGCCGGTATCGTCGTTTCCACGCCCGGTCCCAGTTTGCGATACCCCTTCGGTGGATCAGAAGCAAAGGCTTGCAGCGCGCAAATCACAACCACAAAAAGCGCGGCACAAGAAAGGCGGAAGAACTTTCGATTCAGCATGATTGCGCACCGATTACGGAGATAAGAAGCGCCCAAGAAACTCGCTCTTTCCAGTATAATTGCCGCTTTTGGCTGCGGTCAAACAGGCAAAAGGCCGCTTACCGTCGCCGCTGCTGCTGATACCGCCGGCTGGCGTCGGCGAGGAATTGGCGTTCTTCGGCCGTCAGGCTGCTTTCGCCGCTAGTGCTGATTTTTTCCAGCAGTTGGTCGACACGCTGCTGAATGCGGCCGGTCGTGAGATAATCGTCAGGAGGTGCTTCGACTTCATCGGGTTCGGAATGGACACGCAATTTCGGCCCCCGCCGCGGTAAGCTAAACGACCCCGTTGACCAACCCCGCGGCCATAACCGGAACAAACTCCAGCCGGTGCGGTAGTACAAAAAGCCAAACGCCGCCCCACCCAAATGCGCCCAGTGGGCGACCGTGCTTTCGTGGCTTTGAGTGCCGAGCAAATCGATAAGAATGTACGCGCCGACGAACACCGCAGCCGGAACAGGAATGGGAATAGGAAACAGTATGAGCGTTCGGCGAGGAAAATGGCACGCAAAAATTACCGCCACACCCATAATGGCGCCGGAAGCGCCGACGACAGGATGTTCGGAATGTGTGGCAGATGTAATGACCGCATAGAACAAACCGGACAGGATAATCAGGCTCAGATACAGCTTGTAAAACTCGCGCTTGCCGTAAACCGTTTCCACCTCTGCGCCAAACACAAACAAGCCAATCATGTTGAATAGCAAGTGAAAAATGCTGGACGGATCGTGCACGAATCCATAGGTGAGCAGCTGGTAGAAATCCCAGGGATGCTGGAATAAATCGGGCTGGAGCCCTAAATGTTGTGTGATCCAGTTTCCTGTAATTGGATTCGTGGGCAGAAAGAAGCCTACGACTTCGACCGCCACGTTAATGGCAATCAGCGTGGCCACGGCCGACCAGTTGGCGGCGGCGGCCAGACGGATGCCGGGGCGATCTTCACGGTAATAATCGCGGTCGTAGAGACCCATGGGAGTCTTCGGCGGTAAGCAGTATGTGGCAGGCGCAGGTTAGCCCGACCGTGTAGGTCAAAATGCAGAGTTAAGCGTCCAATCTTCGTTTAGCCGCGACCCGCAAGGGGGCGGTGAAAACCCACCGTAATAGTATCGCTCAAAGATTGTACGAGGCAATGTCGCTGACAGTGCGATAACAGGCCAGATATGTTTGTAGCCACAAGTCTATACGCGGCTGGAAGTCACTTATGGAAACAGCGTGATTTACCTGGAATTGCTCTGCCCACGACAGCGGTCGGAGCTTACAATTTTCTGCCCCAACCCCGAAGGATGGCAAGTTCCGCCGGGGTTGGTATGCGGAGGGAAGTGATGGCTGGAAAGGGCACATCTCCCCATTTCGAACATGGAGAACGAAACAA
Organism: Pirellulales bacterium; assembly: GCA_035499655.1. NCBI lineage: Bacteria > Pseudomonadati > Planctomycetota > Planctomycetia > Pirellulales > Pirellulales bacterium. The sequence goes on along the minus strand of DATJYL010000069.1, from coordinate 25,825 downwards.
TGCTGTCAAATAACAATTCACCGCGGCTGATGCTTATGAACTCGTCGGCCAAAGCTACCACCATTTACGGTCGGGCGATTTTGGGATTACTCATCGGCGGCGCGATGTTTTTAGTGGGTTGCAACAGCCATCCATCGGGCGAAATTTCCAACTCGCCTCCCAAATTGAGCATCGGGTCAGATCAGGGTGATAATAATCCCGCGACGCAAAGCGGTAATCAAGCGCCACCAAATAGTTCCACCGCTTCCACAGGCCAGGCGGACAACCCCCATGCCAAGCTCGATCCTGAACTCGAAGCGTTGATTAATCAAGTGGAAGACAACGTGAAGGCTTGGCAGGAAGGCAAGGCGTATGATTTCGCGCCGGTGGCCTCAAAAATTTGCCAGCGGTTGGATGCGAAGTTGGACGAACCGAATGTTCAACTGTCCGCCGACGCAGCGCAGGTGTTTGTGATGGCCGGCGAGTATGATTCGGCTCGATCGGTTTACACGGCCTTGGAAAAAGCGGCTAAAGACGTGCAGCCCAGTCCGTTAGCCCAAATGGCGCTGGAAATTGCACACGGCGGACTCACGCGGTTGAATTTGCTGAACACGGCGCCTACGATTAAAGGCACCGTGCTAGGCGGCGAGAAATTCGATTGGAATCAATATCGGGGCAAAGTGGTGCTCATCGATTTTTGGGCCACCTGGTGTCCCCACTGCGTGGAGGAACTCCCCGACGTGAAACAAGTGTACGACAAATATCACGATCAAGGTTTCGACGTCGTCGGCATTAGCTTGGACGACGACAAACAAAAACTGACCGACTTTCTGACGCAAAAGAAGCTCCCCTGGGTCACGCTGTTCGACGACGATCCGGCCAAGCAAGGCTGGGATGGGGCGGCCATGACCAAACCGTTTGCCATCGAGGCCCTGCCAACCATGCTACTGATCGATCGGGCCGGAAAAATCGTTTCTATTTCCGCCCGCGGCGAGGAACTGCCGCAGCAGGTGGAAAAACTGCTAGCGGAAAAACGGTGATTGTCTCCGCGCCCGGCCTTACGGCCGAAGGTAAGCACTGCAATAAAGTTGCCGCGCAAGTTCTATCGTTTGTCGCCCACGGTGCCAGCGCCACGGCTGGTAAGGCTGTCTCCGGGCGCGTGATTTAAGAAGGCAAATAAATTGGCGATATCATCCAGCGAAAGGGTGTTGAGCAAGCCCTCGGGCATGACGGAAATTTTGCAGGGCAGAATTTGGTCAATGTCGGCGGCAGCAATAGTGACTTTCTGGCAGTTGGATTGCAGCACAACCATCGATCCATCGTCCTGCTTCGCCGCTAAGCCGGTAACGCTGCGGCCATCGGTCGTGAGGATGGTTTTGCTGGCGTATTGATCGGAAATTACTTGCGAAGGGAACAAAATCGATTCCAAAATTTCCTTCTTCTGAAAGCGTCGACTGACGGTGGTTAAATCGGGCCCAACGCCGTCGCCCCGCTGGCCAAACCGATGACAGTTGATGCACTGCGCTTTAGCGAACACTTTACCCCCCAGTTCCACATCGCCGTGCGAGCCGTCCGGGCCGGTCAGATAGGCGTACAATTCTTCGTAGGTCCATTTGTTTTCGGCCGATTCAACTGGAAGCTTGGCTTCGGGCTCGTTGGGATAAGTCTCGGCAAACCATTTTTGCCATGCGGCCAAGGCCACGTCCCATTTGTCGTCGGGCTGGCTGACTTGCTTGCCCGACCATTTTTCCAGAACCTTCACGGCGTTCAGTCCGCCGTTTTCGCCCAACTTTAGCCCGCTCAGAATCACTTGCCGGTACGGCTCCGCTTTGTCGGGAGTTTGATCGATGAGCGCCAGCGTAATCAGCACTTGCTGGGCGAAAGCACCCTCCACCACCGGCAGCGATTCGACCAACAGCGGCCAGTTGTCGCGGTTCGGATTTTGCGTTAAGGCCATGGCAACTTGGCCGCGGCGTTCGGGATATTTCTCATAAATTTCGCGAAGGTAGGCGCTGGCTTGGGGATCATGCGAACGCCCCAACACCGCTACGATGCCAATGCCCAACTTGTGCGCCGCCTCCGCTTCCACGCCCACCATTTGCTTGTCCAGCGAGATGATTTGGGCGATGGATTCCGCCGGAACGTCTTCCGGCAGTTTCGCCAGCATCGCCAGTGCCGAACTGGGCCATTTGGCGCCGTCGGCCAGCACCATCGACCGTTCCTCCGGGGTGAAGGTGGCAAAAAAGTCGCGCGAGACGTTGTCAATGTAACCTTCAAAACTATGTCCGCCGGGCAGCGTCCGAGCGGTTTCGTAGAACTTCATCAGTTGCAATTTTTGCAATGTGGACCAAGCCGGCATAAAGCGCGCATACAGTGCCACTTGTAGCTTGTCGGCAGCAGGAATGTCAGCGGATAGTTGTTCCAGCATCCGCGAGGCGGCTGGCTTCCCTTGCAAAAAGACGACCAGCCGTACCAGCTCGCGATTCATTATGGCATTGCGAGTCGGATATTCCTTGGCAATAGTTTCCGGCAATTCTGGCACGTCGCCAGGCTGCAAATTCCCGCGCAACAGCGACAACTGCATGACGCGCAGCATGTCGAGGAAATCCGGATCGTTGACGAAGCCCGCCATGATGCTTTCGCAGCGGTGCAAAATGGCCACGCAATGGTCGTGACTAGGGTCCATCATCAGCATAGCCAGCGCGCCCTGCAGAAACGTGCGCGTGTTCTCGGTACTGAGAACGGCGGTGCGATACTCCTCGACCGGAAGCGTTTCCAGCAGCCGCGTGGCAGCGTAGGCAATATACCGATGGCTACTACCTAGCAGCGGCGCCAGTTCCTCGTACTTCGGCTTTTGCCCGGCTCGAACCAGGGCTTCGCAAGCCATGCGCTGCACCACAGGATCGCGATCGTGCAATAACTGGATCAGCTTCAGCTGCGTATCGGCGTCGGAGTGCAATCCCATCAAAAAGGCCGCCTTGGCCCGGATCGCCGCGTCGGAATCGCTGGAAAGTCGCGCTAACTGTGCTCCGCTAGGGAATGGCCCAAACAAGTGCATCAAATCCAACGCCCGGCATCTTTCCAAGCTGGTCGTGCTGGGATTTTCGGCGATCGTGCTAAGCTGCTCGTCCCACGTGGCGCCCAACTGTTGTTTCAGCAGCGCGATTTTCTGCCGGGCATACGCGCTGTTCAATTGCGGCTGACGCAGGGCTTGCTCGATGCCTTGGCCTAAAGCAGTGGCTTCGACCGGAACTTTGCCGCGCCACACAATGCGGTACACGCCCCCTTCGGTTGCGCGGCCGCCAGTGCAAAAGTACAACCCGCCGTCAGGACCGACGTCCAAGCCGGTTACGTTCAGCGGCTTGCCGGCCGCAAACGTTTCCATATCGGTTTGATACGTGCCGTCTTTGGACCGCGGGTAAATCGCTAATATCCGACCGCGTGACCAATCGCCCACAAACAAAGCGCCGTGATAGCGGCGCGGGAACGTCATGTGATCGTACACCACCATGCCCGTTGGCGAGCCGCGGCCGGTATCGGTCATCGTAGGCAGGCCGTCGAAATAGTAATCGGGCCACACGCTCCAGCCGCTACGCGAGCCAAACTCGCCGCCGGGCGTGACGTGCAAGCTGCGCGTTGGCCGATACCACGGGAGGCCTTCGTCCCACTCCATGTCGGAATCGGCCGTGAACAATTCGCCCGTGCGATTAAAGGCCAGGCTGTAGCAATTCCGGAAACCGCCCGCAAACAGTTCCGCAAAGCTGCCGTTAATGTCGGTTCGAACAATGGTGCCGCCAGGCGCCTTAATGCCGGCCGCGTAACCGTGCGGATCTTCGTATTTGGGAAGCAAATCGCCCTCGTAGAAATCGTGCAGCGGACTCGTGGCATCAATCTGCTTGTCGACTTGCGTGTGATTGCCCAGCATGACGTACAACAACCCGTCGAGCCCCAGCGCCACACCGTGCGGACCATGCTCGACCGAATCGCCGGTGAACTTCAATAACGTGTCGACTTTATCGGCGCGGCGGTCGCCGTTGGAGTCGCTCAGCCGATACAGGCCCAGGCCGACGGGTCCTTTGCCCACGGCGAACACTTGTCCGTTGAGCGCCAGCAATCCCTGGCAATTGGTGATCTGATCGGCATATACCACGGGCTTTTCGAACTTGCCGCTATGGTTGATTTCGTGGAATAGCAGAATTCCAGAGCCTTCTTTGGAGGCCAAAATATCGCCGAATTCATCGAAGGTCATGGTGAGCAGCGAACCGGTATCCTCCGGCGACAGCACGGTTTCGACGCGAAATTCCGGTAGCGTTTCGAACCGGCCGGCCGGAGCGCCGCCAGCCATTTGCACATCGTCCAGCCACGGCCGCGTGGGGCCCAAGGGTCCAATCACGCGGGCCGGAAGCCATTGGCTGTCGTCGTAGGAATGTTTCGTCCATTGCGGAAATTCCTGCAGACTGGTGCGCCAAGTGTCGTCGGTGTTGTAGGCCACATACGTGCCCCCAATATCCTTTACCAATACGCGCGCCACTAAGCCGGCAGTGCCTTCCACCTTGACAGTCGCTTTAATCGCCACGGTGTTGTGGCCTGCGACAAGGAATTTGGTAATGTCATGCGATTTCATCACTCGCCAGTTGTCTCCCTCGGCTACTTGGCGCCCGTTGACATACAGCTCGTAGGCGTTATCGCAGGAGATTTGCACTTCGGCGCTTTCGGGCTGCCCCAACGGAAACGACTTGCGGAAGTAGCACGCCCCAGGCGGCACTTTCTTTTCGACGGGCTGGGCCGGTGACCAAATCCATTTCATTTCTTGCTGCTGAGAGTCGGCTTTCAAATCGGCTTTGGCAGCAGATTTTGAATTCTCGTTAAGATCACTTTTGGTCTGCGCGCAAGCTTGTTGCACGTATGGCAGGAGCGACAGGCTCAACCACCATGCCCAGGCCAACGACAATGGCGGCAACAGCGCCCTAGCTTTGAACCACGTCCGATATCCGCCAACAGCATGCTTCCGTGCATCAACTGGTTGCATAACGGTTCCTCATCCGCCTGTGAGATGGGTGCCTATGTGTCTGCTGTGGCCAAGCCTTCGAGCACGGAATGCCTAACCAGCGGTTTTGCGGTTCCGTCGGATTCCGGGTGCTGAACGCGCAGACACGCAGCCTTCCGGCCACCTAAACTGCGGAACATTAGCGGGTTTTGGCAATCCAAGCAACACGGCTTCTCACGCCAGCACACCGCTTAAGCGTGCTTGACCGCTGGCCAAGCCACGGTTTAGCATGCGGTTAATGTTCTGAGGTTCAATGCTTCCGCCAAGTCGATTGTTGCTTGTGTTGACTGCCAGCATTGCCTGCAGCGCCCAAACGGATGGGAAATAGAACCATGACGGAGCGAAGAGGATCGTTTGTTGGATTCGTTTTATTCTTGGCTCTGGCGATTTGCGCCCTCTTAGCAACCGACGGCGGCCACTCACAGTTTTTTACATCCAACGCTCACGCCGCAACCGCAACTTCTTCTTCTGGTTCTTCGGCCGAAAGCGGGAATTTCCAGTCCGAACAGCCATTTCATCCTCCGGCCACCTTGGCGGAACTCGACAAATCGGTCGAGTGGGTCGACAAACCCGTGTACGATTCCATGAAGCTCTTGGCCGACGATTTAGCCAAGCATCCCCCGCTCGTAAGCGTCCCGCAAGCGCTGGCACTCAAGAATAACAGTCCGGACGATAACGCCAAAATCATCAGCGCCCTGGGCCGTTTGCCCAGCGGCAGCGAACAGCCCGACGAGCACGCCCATGTCACGCGTTATTTAATTGGCGATATCAACAGCAGTAACCCCATTATGGAAGACACCATTATGGAAGCGACTGTCCTGCCGCTCAGTATGTACGGTGTGCTCACCTATTGCTGGACGATGGAGCCCTATTATTGCGATGCCGATACCGTGGTTCGTTGGCAATCCAGCAAGGATCATTTGATCGACAAAGTTACTCTGCGGCGCGATTGCACGTGGTCCGACGGCAAACCGATCACTGCCCACGATATCGCCTTTTCGTTCCACGCCATTATGAACGAAAAAATTCCCATTCCCGCCATGCGCACCGACACTGCCAAACTGCGCGACGTGGTCGCCTACGACGATTACACGGTCGTCTATTTCCACAAGCAGGCGCTCGCCACGGGCGATGGATATTTGAACTTCGGCATTATTCCCGAGCACGTTTTCAAACCGCTGTACGACAAGCTAGACCATGGCATGACGTTCGAGGAGCTCTTGCAAACGCCCGAATATCAACAGACCGAACTGCACCCCGTTTCCGGCAACGCCTACGTCATGACCAGTCGCATTCGCAATCAAGAAATTGTGTTTAAACGCCGCGACGATTGGTACCTGCAAAATGGCAAGCAAGTGCGGCAAAAGCCGTTCTTCGACGAAATTCGGTTTGTCATCAAGGAAGATCCCAACACAGCGCTCTTGGACCTGAAGCGCGGCTCTCTGGACGATTACGAAATTCAGCAAGCGCAATGGGCTAATCAGACAAATGACGCAGAATTTTATAATAAAAACACGAAGGTTTACGGCAGCGAATGGACCTATTTCTTCTTCGGCTGGAACAACGATTCCGATTCCGCTCCCTTCTTCCGCGACCGCAACGTTCGCGAAGCCATGTCCTATGCGTTCGATTATCGCGAGTTGCTCGACAAAACTCTATATGGCCTGTGTCAGCAATGCACTGGCACTGCTCATCCGGAAGCCTGGTACGCGCCGAAAACGCCGCTAAAGCCCTACGAACAGGACCTGGATAAGGCAGAAAAACTGCTCGACGACGCCGGTTGGGTCGACAGCGATGGCGACGGCATCCGCGACAAGCTGGTGAATGGCCAGCGCGTAAAATTTGAATTCAGCATGATTGTAAAAAACGATCCGGAACGCATTCGAATTTGCGAAATCATGCAATTCAACTTGAAGCAGCTCGGCATTACCTGCAACATCAAGCCCATGGAAGGCACGCGCTTTTTCGAAAAGCTGCTAAAGCGCGAGTACGAAGCGGAATTCAGCGGTTGGGGCACCGGCACCGATCCGGCCGAAGACGAAAACGTGTGGGCCTCCACCGAGGTGCCCCCCGAGGGCCGCAATTATTTGGCGTACAAAAACCCCGAAGTCGACAAGCTGTTTCAGCTAGGCATCGAAGAATTCGATCCCGCCAAACGCGCGGAAATTTACGCCAAAATCGACGAGCTGATTTATCATGATCAGCCCTGCACGTTCTTGTATTGGCGCAGCGCCTTCTACGGCTTCAACAAACAACTCCGGGGCTATAAATTCAGCCCGCGCGGACCGTACGATTACTCTCCCGGGTTCAATAGTATTTGGATGACAGCGCAATAGTCCACCGCGTTGTCCTCCCCGATGGCTTCCGCATCAATGACGAATGACGAAAGTCGAATGACCAACGGATTCAGTATAACATCCCTCGTTGGTCATTGGTGCTTGGTCATTTGTCATTCCATTGTCATTCGTCATTAAACATTAGTCATTGCTCATTGCCGCATGTGGAACTATTTGATCCGCCGTGTGATTCTCGGAATCTTCACGCTCTGGGCGGTCACGTTTCTCGTCTACATGCTGATTCGCTGGATGCCCGGCGATCCGCTGTTGGCCCGGATGGAACGTATGGCGCCGGGTAAAAAAATTCGCGCCGAAGACATGGAGCAAATGAAGAAGATTTATGGACTCGACAAGCCCGCGGCAGTGGCCTATTTCGCTTGGCTGGGCAACGTACTGCAACTGAATTTAGGAAACAGCTTTTCGCGCTATCAACCCGTCACGCAAGTCATTGGCGAGCGCGTTGGTCCCACACTGCTTCTCTCCGGCACCTCGCTGCTTTTGGGTTATTTACTGGCCGTGCCAATGGGCTTGTACGCCACGGCCCGCGGCGGCAAGCTCGACGAGCGCACCCTCAGCGTCAGTCTGTACATGCTCTACTCGCTGCCGGCATTTGTGGCGGCCTTATATTTGCAGATGATCTTCGCTGTCAAGCTGCAAGGCACGTGGCTGGAATTGCCGCTCGACGGCATGACCAGCGAAGGTTTCGACAATTTCACGTTTTGGGGCCAGGCGTGGGATTTATTCCAGCACGCGCTGCTTCCCACCATTTGCTTGACCTACGGCACGTTGGCGTACGACACCCGCTTCATCCAAGCCAACATGCAGGAAGTGCTCCGGCAAGATTACATTCGCACGGCCCGCGCCAAAGGCGTGTCGCGCGCCAGAGTTATCGTGCATCACGCCTTCCGCAACACGCTGATTCCGTTTGTTACCATGCTGGGTTTGGAGCTGCCGCTGGTGCTTAGCGGGGCGATTATCTTGGAGCAAATTTTCACCTGGCCGGGCATGGGACGGTTGTTTTTTGAAGCAATCCAGGAATACGACTACCCCACGATCATGGGCCTCGTGCTGTTGTTTTCCGTGTTGACTTTGTTGGGCCAACTACTGGCCGACATTTTATACGCCGTCGTCGATCCCCGCGTTACATATTCATAAACATCTGCCATTCAATTTCCGTCCTCCGACTTTTAGACCCTTTTACCTTTTTGACTTTTCGACTCTTCTGCCGCTATGTCCACCGTTCCCACTGTGCCGCCGCGGGTCGACGAAAACTTGCAGCCCTTGCCGGCCAAATCGCGCGGCTTCTGGTCCGAAGCCTGGCGCCGCTTTCGACAGCGAAAATTAGCCATGCTGGCTCTGATCTTCGTCGGCTTTTTGTCGCTGGTCGGCATTTTTGCGCCGGCCATCGTGGGCACCAAGCCGCTGATCTGCAAATTCAAAGGCAAAATATATTTTCCCGCGCTGGGCTATTTCGACAGCGATTGGGAGAACCCCTATCTGCGCACGCAAGTCCGCCTGATTTATCCGGAAAATTTAAAAAAGAAAGACCCCGACAGTTGGGCCGTTTGGCCCCTCATTTATCAAGACCCATACTGGCGCGTGCGCAAAAACGAATGGGATAATCAGCCCGGCAACCCAATCGGAGGCAGTCCCAGCAGCCTCAATCTGTTCGGTACCACCGATACCGGCTACGATGTCTTTGCCGTCATGGTGCATGGCACGCGCACCGCGCTGTTGGTGGGCTTTGTGTCGATGGGCATCGCCGGCTCCATCGGAATTGTACTGGGTTCGCTAGCCGGGTATTTTCGCGGCCCAATCGATTCCGCCATCAGCCGGCTGATCGAAGTCGTGTTGTGCATTCCCACGCTGGTGTTGATTCTGGCGCTCGTCAGCCTGGTGGATCAGCCGACCATCTGGCACACCATGGCCATCATTGGTTGCACGCAATGGACCAGCATCGCCCGGTTGGCGCGGGCCGAATTCCTCAAACTCCGCGAATCGGAATTCGTCATGTCCGCCCGAGCCTTGGGGGTGCGGCCGGGGCGGATTATTTTCAGGCACATTTTGCCGAACGCTTTGGCCCCAGTGCTGGTCCCCATTACGTTCGGCATTGCCGGCGCGATTTTAATTGAAGCGGCTCTTAGTTACTTAGGTTTCGGGCCGCCGCCGCCCAATCCCAGTTGGGGCGAATTGTTGTCCGAAGGCCGCGCCAACATGCAAATGTGGTGGCTGATTTTATTCCCCGGTCTGGCGATTTTTCTCACCGTGCTGGCTTACAATCTGATTGGCGAGGGCTTGCAAGAAGCAACCGATCCCCGCCTCCGCGAGGCTGGTAAATGAAGTGGCCATTGGTCAATAGTCCGCGGTCGTTATGTACATTGCAACTGACCACTGACAACGGACTACTAACGGCCATTTGAGAACCGCACCGCTTGCACCTGACATACGGCAAAGGACCAGTGACACGTGACCAACCTCGTTGAAATTCAAAACCTCCGCACCTGGTTTTACACCGACGAAGGCGTGGTCCGCGCAGTCGACGATGTTTCGCTCACCATTCCACGCGGCAAAACGCTGGGCGTGGTCGGCGAAAGCGGCTGCGGAAAAAGCGTCACGGCGCTATCGGTAATGCGCTTGGTTTCATCCCCCGGGCGCATTGCCGGCGGGCGGATTGTGATGCACGACAATGGCCGCCCACTGATTCTTTCCGAATTGTCGGAACGGGAAATGCGGCAAGTTCGGGGTGGAAAAATCTCCATGATTTTTCAAGAGCCCATGACCTCGCTCAATCCCGTGTTCACCATCGGAGCGCAAATTAGCGAGGCCGTGCGGCTGCATCAAAAAGTAAACGCCGCGGAAGCCCGTCGCCGGGCTATCGACATGCTGCACAAAGTGGGCATCCCCGCGCCGGAAAAGCGCGTAGACGAATATCCTCACCAATTTTCCGGCGGCATGCGGCAACGGGCCATGATCGCCATGGCTCTCTCGTGCAATCCGCAACTGCTGATCGCCGACGAGCCCACCACGGCCCTGGATGTCACCATTCAAGCCCAAATTCTCGATCTCCTCCGCTCCCTGCAGCGCGAATTTGGCATGTCCATCATGATCATCACGCACGACCTGGGCATCGTGGCCGAAATGGCCGACGACGTGGCCGTCATGTACGCTTCCAAAGTTGTCGAATACGCGCAGGTACGGGAACTGTTCGCCCGCCCGCTGCATCCGTATACCGTCGGCCTGTTCCAATCGCGCCCAAAAAGCGATGCCTCTCATTTAGCCCCCGGTCTACGACCGGGGGTCCCATTCGGCGAAAATCCCTCGAAGGCGACAGGTGCCACCGCGGTGCCCTCACACCGCCAGCCCCTTCGCACCATCAAAGGCATGGTCCCTAGTCCGCTGCATTTTCCCGGTGGCTGCAAATTCCATCCCCGCTGTCCCTTCAACGACGCCGGCAAATGTGTGCAGGAAGAACCCGAGCTGCGCGAAATCACCCCCGGCCACTTCGCCCGCTGCCACTACGCCGGGCAATTAGATTTTGGATTGCAGAAAGTACTTTGATCGATGTCTACACCCTTAGTCCAGGCTGACGCACTCCAGCAGCATTTTCCCGTGCGGCGCGGAGTGTTTCGCACCGTGGTAGGCCGCGTGCGGGCGGTGGACGGCATCTCGTTTGAAATTGCCGAGGGAGAAACGCTCGGCCTGGTCGGCGAAAGCGGCTGCGGTAAAACCACGGCTGGCCGCACGCTGCTCAAACTGCTCAAGCCCACCGCGGGCCGCATTCGCTTCGACGGCCGCGACATCACGCAATTGCGCGGCGCGGAATTACGTTCGCTGCGCCGCGATATGCAAATCGTGTTTCAAGATCCTTACGGTTCGCTCAATCCGCGCATGACGGTCCGCAACATTGTTGAAGAAGGATTAATCGTGCACGGCCTGGGCAATCGCCGTCAGCGGCTAGACCACGTGGTCGAAGCGCTGGAACAAACCGGGCTCGACCGCCGCTACGTGAACCGCTACCCGCACGAATTTTCCGGCGGCCAGCGGCAACGGATCAGCATCGCCCGCGCGCTGGCGCTCAAGCCCCGGTTCATCGTGCTAGACGAGCCCATTTCAGCGCTCGATGTTTCCATTCAATCGCAAATCATCAATCTGTTGGTGCAGTTGCGCGAGGAGTTGAAGCTGACGTACTTGTTCATCTCGCACGATTTGTCGGTCGTGGAATACATCAGCGATCGTGTAGCGGTAATGTACCTGGGCGAAATTGTCGAGTTTGCCGCCTGCCGCGAGCTGTACCGCAATCCGCTGCATCCGTACACGCATGCGCTGCTTTCGAGCGTGCCGTCGATGGACCCGGGCCGCCGGCGCAAGCGGATAATTTTGCCAGGCGACGTGCCCAGCCCCATGAATCCGCCGCCGGGCTGCCGATTTCATCCACGCTGTCCATTGGCAATGGACGTGTGCCGCACGACTCCTCCACGAGAATTGAATTTAGAAGAACACCTGGTGCGGTGCCATGCCGTACAGCAGGCCCTGGAGCAAGGGTCTTCAAACGCCGCACAAATCAGCCAGATTATTCGCGAACAAATAGCGGCCAAACAATGGACGAACGCCGATTCTACCCTGGCGCAATAAACGCCCTGATTCATTCCAGCCTGGAATGACGCGTCCCCGCACTTCTGTGGAGCTTAGGCAAAGAGAAGCCGGGCTTTGATGCTTCTTCAGGAGAATCGGCCGCCAGGAGTTGGTCCACCATGTTTTGCGTATCACTGGTCATGGCCGATAACCGCAGATTCCAAAGCGAATGATAAACGCCTGTGGAATCGAATAAATGCGCCGGAAAGCAAACCAAAACGGCCCCGGCAATGCTGCTGTTCAAATCGGCGTTGGGCGTAACCCCATGCAAATGGGACTCGAACGTGCTGCGCAACGATGCCGAAATTAAATTCCAAGCTTGTAATCGAACGTGCGGTTGACGCGAACGGTCAAAGTCGCGGGAAAATTCTTCCGCTCGGACCGCATCGTGAGCAAATTGAGGTGCATGAATCAGCGACCCCAGGCTGCCCAACAGCAAATCGGTCCATCGCTCGGTCAGGCGGCGCAAGCGGTTCAGCTCGCCTTCGTTGTTCAGTGCGGCTTGGGGATTGTAAGAAATCAGGCTCAGCACCCGGTTCGATGCTTCCAGATGCCCGGCCAGCACGCTGGCGGCCACAGGTTGCGCTTCATTGTTCTGTGAGACATAATCCAACGCAGTTAAAATGCTGGACCACACGCGGGTGAGCATTTCGCTAATGAGAATTTCTTCGCACACGGCTTGCAAACCGCGACCGGTTGCTAGTTCGTCGTGGCGAGCAGCGGCTGGAACTTGCCCTTCGCGGAGTGTGCGGTTCCAGCGATCCAATCGGCACTTAGACACCGTCCAATACTGCGACAGCGCCGTCGTGGGAACTTGCCGCACGCTACCCAACAGGACAGGTCCTTGCGCGGCTACAAAAACGGCTAGATCGATAAGCTCGCGGGCGTGCATGAAGGAAAAAACATGTTGAGATTAAAAATGCTGAAACCGCGGGGGCTTTCCTTCTCCACGGGCGGCGAAAAAAGCCGGAGGGGACGAGGGCCCTTTCCGCCGCCGCGGGAGAAGTGGATCAGGAGGAGATCCGTTAGGAAGGTGATATGAGTCTAATGCAGGTGCGATGCCAAACGAGCGGAGGACGCTTCGAAAGATATTCGATCGCCCCCAACCGGAAGTCTCACAAGAGTTTAGCGAGAAGACGTGCCTGAAAGGATCAGAGCTACGGCGTTTCGCGTGATGCCGGCAACCCACATCCAACAGGCAGATGCGTTGCAGATGAGCAACATTTCCGTCACGGCAAGGGCGGTAACTTTAGCGCGCTGTCTCCGATCACCGAGTCCCCTTCATCCACCCCGGGCGCTACTTCGTGGTTGCGGTTCAGGTAGATGTTATCGGCGTTCGGGCCAATTTCTGGCGTGGTCAAATAGATCACGCTCCCGTCGTCGCGCAACACATTTTGCCCGCTGCCGTGATTGGGGCTATTGGTGCCATTCTTTCCAGGGCGATCGGCAAATACCGCCATATTTGAACGACCCTGATTGCGGGGCAATTTATATTTCCCATCTTGCATGTAGCCGACCGGGCCGCCGTAGCTGCCACTTAATTGCGGTAACTCTTGTGCCAAGCGCGCAGCGTCCAAAGCTTCCACTTCCTCGACCGTCGGAACGTGAAAGTTCGAAATGCCGGCGTCTGTGGACGAAGGACAAATCATCGTTTTGCCCGATGGCGGAATATATTGTTGCGTAACCAACGTGGGGGCCCACATCCCCACGGCATTAATGCGGTCGCCAGGTTGCACGGCCGGATAGTACCCGCCGTTATGCTGGCTATAATCTGCCGCGGCAAAGCCGATGTCCTTCAAATTATTCTGGCAGGCCAAAAGTTGAGCTTGGATTTGGCTTTGATATATTTTCGGCAGCAGGAACACCGCCACGGCTGCCGCTATGGCGCCGGCGACCGCCAGCTCCAACCGCGACCAGCGCCGCGTAGCCTTAGTTGAGGTGCCGCTAGCCGCTGCCGACAGCGCGGCGGGCAAAACCTCGGTCCGAGAATAAACGTAATCGCAGCAACGCTGCGCCAACCCGGCGGGCGGTTCCTCGTGCGCGCTGTCACTGTCCAATGGATGCAAACTTGACCGCAGCAATTCCAATTCGCGGCGCGCCGATTCATCCTGCGCCAATTGCTGCTCCACCAACGAGCATTCCTCGGGCTCGGCGGCCCCAATCAAATAACCAATCAAGTGCTCGCGGATGGAATTACTCATCTTCGCTCGGATGATGTTGAATCCAGGCTTCGTTCAGCTTCAAAATGGCAGCGTGCATCCGGCTCTTCACGGTTCCAACCGGAATGTCCAACACCTCAGCGGCCTCGCGATATTTCATTCCCTGATAGTATACCAACAACACCGCTTCCCGCAGGGCGTCGGGCAATTGCGCAATGGCTTGGCGCACCCATTGGCGACGTTCATCTGTCTCTAAGTTATCGGCGGCTTGCGGCTCCTTGCTGGTGAGCAAATCGAGCAGCGAGCCCACGTTGTCTTGCAACTCCTGGCTGTGACCGCGCCGATCCAGGCTGACCATCTTGTGACGCCGATTGCGGCGCTGGGCATCGATCGCCTGATTCGTGGCAATAGTGTACAACCACGGACGCACTTTGCGTCCTTCCTCAAACTGTTCGGCCTTCAAGTGTAGCTGCAGGAACGTCGCCTGGAACACGTCCTCGGCCAGCGTGGCGTCGCTCAAATAGCGACGCAGGTAGCTATAAAGTTCGCGTTCGTAACGTTGCACTAACTCCTCAAAAGCCCGACGACTCCCTCGCAACCGATGCTCCAACAGAAGCGCTTCGTCGGACTTCCGCGACCAGGCTTCTGAATTTTCGGTTTGCGATGGTATGTCGATGGCACTACTCATTTTTATACGTTCCGGACGGGAAGCGGTTCGCGGTGCAGCGGGCGAACCTAGGGGGTAAAGTTTGGCCCATACCCCCTGGGATAAAGCACGAGCATTATACATGGCGTTTTCCTTCTGTCCGCCTCACCATTTAAGCGCACACGATGAGCGTAGATGAGAAAAATAATCGCGCCTTGAAAGGGGTCGGACGTTGATACCCCTTACAGTTGCAAGTGCCGTGCCTGTCAAAGATTTGCGACAATTGCTGTAACCATTTCAGACGCTTTTTGAGGGATGCTGGACAGCAATTTCATCGCAAAACATTAGACAATAGTACTTTTCACTTTTATTGTACCCATACAACCTTCGATGGGATGTTGGCACACTAGAAACAGGCTTCCTAAATAAATCCTAGCTCATGCCGAAAGGGCAGTCTCGAATTGAGACGATTTCTGAGACGATCGCGCCGTTGTAGCACGGGAATCTGACAAGCACGACAAGTGGACTGAAATCATAAGAGTCCAGCAAAATTCTCTGCCAGACTTATTGTCACGCACGAACGCTTGCCTTCCCTAGGCAGCGCGGCGGACTTGATTTTGGCCGTCTTCCGTCGTGCCGGCCCGACGTAATTCTTCGGCCAGTTGCTGGCTGTACAAAGCGCTATAATCAGCTTCCTCTTCTGCCGTATAAAACTGCAGGCCCATCGCTTGTGTGATCCTGAGAATCCTTGCTATTTGGAAAGGCGACAAGTCCTTTTTCCATCCGGTAACACCGCTAATGCCCGACTTGCTGACCATGCTGGAGGGAATTTTAAGTCGTGACAGCGCGGCCGAAATATCGATCTCCAGGTTCCATCGTCGAACGATCCTGGTCAGCGTCGGCACGGGGCGCAAAACCAGTTCCTCGTACGTGACTATGGTCCAAGGATGAGGCGGTGATTGCATCAACGCCGGAAGCTGATCCAATGCCCAATAGGCAGCCAGGTTCTCTTCGTCGCCTCCCGTCTTAGAAAGCGTAGCCTTGAAGAGCGGGCATTCAGTGACGTAAGGCGGCGCGACAGATCGTTTGGAATTCTTCCAACCATATTTCAACTGCGAAGCAATCACCGCACAGGGGTGCCGAATCAACAAAATGGGAGCGGGCATTTCAAATGTTTGGCACATCCAGGGGAGCAGCCGATTGGCTCGCACAAACTTAACGATCATCTTGTTCGCTCTAGTTGCTTCACGAAAAGTCATTTCGCTGGCGGTCCATTTATTGATCACCCTCCCGGAAAACACGCGTCTCAAAAACTCCTCTCCCGCGGGCCAACTTACGTCCGGCTCAACGTAAGTCCTCCAGGAAAAGCCGGCCGCCTTTGCCTCCGGCACCCGATCCAAGTGCAGCGGCTCAAACAGTACGCACGTCCCTGGAATCGAAGCCAACACCTGCCCCAGCAAAGTACTCCCCGAACGTGGCGACGAAGTTAGCACCAGCACGCTTTGTTCGTCAAAGCGCCCGGCTAAACGGTTTTTGAGCCAGAGCGGGCGCATCGTTCGCGCAGCGCGGCGGTAAATCCGTGCTAGCATGTCTCGCGATCCTCCAGGATCAATCCTTGAGAACCGCTCCCCCCGAGTAAGTAAAAACGCCGGACTAGAGCCGCGAAAAGAGTCTGAACTCGCGAGAAAAGGTGCGGGAACCTTTTCTACAAGACCCACGGAACCCATTTAGATTCGGGTTTCCGCCATTTTCTTCATCGGCGCACGTTCATGCCATCTTGAAGAACATTGCGCCTCCGACCAAGTTATCCTGCAAAGGCTTGCTGCAGCTTGGTGATATCGAGCTTCTTCATCTGCATCAAGGCCTGCATGATCCGCCCCGATTTGGTTTTGTCCGGGTCACTGAGCATTTGAATCATGGCATTGGGCACAATCTGCCAGGACAACCCGTATTTATCTTTCAGCCAGCCGCATTGCTGGGCTTTGGGGTCGCCGTCGGCGCCGAGTTTGCTCCAATAGTGGTCCACTTCGGCCTGCGTTTCGCAATGAACGACGAACGAAACGGCTTCCGTAAACTTAAATTGCGGCCCGCCGTTCAGCGCCGTGAAGTGCAGCCCATCGAGTTCAAAGCCCACCGTCAACACGCTGCCAGGCAGTTTGTGATGAACATCGCGGCCCGCCTCGCTGTAATGCGTCGTGGCGGTGATTTTGGAATGGGGAAAGATCGAAACATAAAACTTGGCCGCCTCTTCGGCCTGCGTGTCGAACCACAAAAACGGCGTAATCCGTTGAACGTTGACCATGAATTCATCCTTTAGTCGGAGTGTTTGACACTACGCGCACAAGTGGACTATGGTTTCCAAAATATTTTCAGCAAAAAACCCAGGCCGACGGCGATCGCGATAATAACAATCAAAAAGCCTGCAAACACAAACCGAAGCGTACGATTTCCAGATTGGCTGCGCATCACTTCCAGCAAAGTTTTCTCAATTTCGTCCGATTCGTCGGCCGCATCAGCTGCGTCGGCGGCATCGAACCCCTCGGGCCAAATGTGAAAGCCACCTCGGTCGGTCAGCAAGCCCCAAAGTTGATTCAATTCGTAAACGCCCCAAATTCCGTGCCCTTCGTTCGTGCCTTTGTACGCAATGCAGTGCCGGCCAATATACTGTTTGGTCCACTGGCATTGGCCCGTTTCCAGATCGTAGCCGCCGTCAACGGTGTATCTCCCCACCTGATCTTTCCCTTCACCGCTTAATTTTCCCTCGCTGAAGCTTAGTTGCAGGTTTGTCGCATGCCGGCCGGGCAGCCAGTATTGCAAATAGAAACCGGTCCATGCGCCGCTGGGAAATCGCGGATCTGGTTCCAGGTTTTCCAGTTCTTGATCGTCCATTGCGCGATTCCCATTTTCCGTCATCACTACAATCGAAGCCCAAGCTCTGGTGGCCAGATTCTACCACAGAATACCAATTTCACCGTGCCGACGGTCCTGGATTTACCTCCGGTTTTTTGTGCATAATGGCACTTTCCATGGACATCAACCAACTTCGCCAATACCTCGATCATCCGCAAGAAGCCGGCCGCTGGCTGGGCGCTTGGAAATTGGACGATGTCGATCGGGCCCATGCCTCGTTGGTGCGGATGGCGCTGTCCGGCATTCCGCTCGATTTGCTCGGCATCATGTGCGATCAATTGGCCGAGCACTTGCCGCGGCTCAGCGACCCGGACATGGCGCTCAATAACTTGGACAGGTTTGTGGCGGCTGTGCGGAATCCCTTGTCGCTGGCCACGCTGTTTGAGCGCGATCGTGAGGCGTTGCCGATCTTGTTGCAAATTTTCTCGACCAGTCAGTATCTCAGCGATTTGTTAGTGACCGATTCGGAAGCCTACGACCTGCTACGCATGACCGAAG
Source organism: Pirellulales bacterium (assembly GCA_035499655.1). Classification (NCBI taxonomy): domain Bacteria; kingdom Pseudomonadati; phylum Planctomycetota; class Planctomycetia; order Pirellulales; species Pirellulales bacterium. The sequence goes on along the minus strand of DATJYL010000069.1, from coordinate 7,618 downwards.
GGCAGCCGGTAGCGCGGAACGTGATTGTCGATGAATTGTGTGCCGAAGTGGCGGCGCTCAACGACGAGAAGGCCGTGATGACCGCCCTGCGGCGGTTCAAGCGCCGCGAAACGTTGCGGATTGCCTATGGCGACATCATCCGTGGGCAGCGGTTGGAAATTGTGACCAGCCAAATTTCCCACCTGGCCGACGCCATTTTAGAAGCGGCCTTTCGTTTCGCCCGCAGCGCGCTGGAGCAAAAGCGCGGCGTGCCCCGCCGGCCCGATGGGCAGCGATCTCGATTTGCCTTGCTAGCCATGGGCAAGCTGGGCGGCGACGAATTGAATTATTCCAGCGACATCGATTTGATTTTTCTGTACGAAGCGGATGGCGCTACCGACGGGCAGCGATCGCTCGCCAATGTGGAATTTTTCGACCGCCTGGCACGCGACATCATCAAGCTGTTAATTGAACCGACCAATTTGGGAACTGCTTATCGCGTCGATTTGCGGCTACGGCCCGAAGGACAGCATGGCCCCACGGTACCCAGCCTTGAAAGCGCGCTGCATTATTACGATGTATCGGGCCGTACCTGGGAACGGCAGGCGTTTTTGAAAGCCCGCGCGGCAGCGGGAGATTTGGATTTCGCCCAGGAGTTTTTGCGTCAATTGGAGCCGTGGATTTATCGACGCTATTTGAATAGGGCCGACATTGCCGGCATCAAGGCGCTGAAGCGGCGGATCGAACAGCACGTAAAATCGGAAGGGGCCGATTTGCGAAATGTCAAAACAGGCCATGGCGGCATCCGTGACATCGAATTCACCATCCAGTTTTTGCAATTGCTTTCTGGCGGCGATTTCTCTGAGCTGCGCACCGGCAACACGTTGGAAGCCATTGCCATGTTGGAAAACGGCGGTAGCCTCACTTGGCAGGAACGCGGCATCTTGGAGGAAAACTACGCCTTCCTGCGCAAAACCGAACATCGGCTTCAATTGATGTTCGATTTGCAAACGCATTTGCTCCCCACTTCGAATCAGGAATTGCGGCGGCTGGCGATTCGCATGGGCTACACCGACACGCCTGAACGTCCAGCGCTGGACGCCTTCACCGCCGATTACAAACAACGCACGGTGTTAAACCGGAAGATTTTGGACCACTTGTTGCATGATGCGTTCGGCGAAGAAGACCACCCTGAGCCCGAGGTCGATCTCGTGCTCGATCCTGATCCGCAGTCCGATTACATTTCCGGCGTGCTGGGACGCTATCCATTCCACGACTCGCAATTGGCTTATCAAAACCTGATGACGCTATCGCAGGAGCGCATTCGCTTTTTGTCCACGCGGCGGTGCCGTCATTTTTTGGCGGCGATTGCCCCGCGGCTGTTGCCGGCCATTGCCGCCACCCCTGACCCCGACCAAACGCTGGTCAACTTGAGCAAAGTCAGCGATTCCCTCGGCGGTAAAGGGGTCTTGTGGGAGTTGTTTAGCTTCAATCCACCGTCGCTGCATTTGTACGTCGAGCTCTGTGCGTCCAGCCCGTACTTGTCAAGCATTTTAATCAGCAACCCAGGCATGATCGACGAGCTGATGGACAGCCTGGTGCTCGATAAGCTCCCCTCGCACCAAACGCTGGAAGCCAACCTCAATGAATTGGCGCACGGAGCGGAAGATCTCGAACTGATTTTGCACAGCTTTAAAAATGCCCAGGTGCTACGGGTAGGGGTACGAGACATTTTGGGCAAGGAAGACATTGTGGCTACGTGCAGTGCATTGGCTGACATTGCCGAGGTTTGTCTGCGGCTTATTACCCGTACCGAATACGGAAAACTGGCTGCCAAATTGGGCGAGCCGATGATCCCCGAAGGCGAGCGGACCGGACAACCGTCAGAGTTTATCGTGCTGGCGATGGGCAAGTTTGGCGGCTGCGAGATCAACTATCACAGCGATTTGGACATGGTGTTTTTGTACGAGACCGATGGCGGCACGTTTCACGCACGTCGCAGCAAGCGTAGCGGCGAGACCACCACCAACCAGCATTTTTTCAGCGAGCTGGGTCAACGCGTGATTAAATCAGGCAGCCAACTGGGGCCACACGGCCGGCTCTACGAGATCGATCCCCGGCTTCGGCCCACCGGAAAAAGCGGCGCCCTGGCGACCTCGCTGGCTGAATTCCGCCGCTACTTTGACGCGGGCAGCGGGCAACTTTGGGAGCGGCAGGCATTGTGTAAAGCGCGGGTGGTGTACGGTTCATCGCAAGCAGCGGCCGCCGCCATGCAGGCCGTGGTCGATTGCGCCTACCGTCGGCCCTGGCAGCCTGAATACGCCGACGAAATCCGCTCCATGCGCCACCGCATGGAACACACCGCCAAGCACACGAACTTGAAGCGCGGGCCGGGCGGTCTGGTTGACGTGGAATTTGTCGCCCAAATGCTGCAACTGAAGCACGGCGGCCAACATCCGGAAGTGCGCGCGCCCGCCACCTTGGACGCCTTGGAAAAACTGGAAAAAATCGGCGCGATTTCGCAAGCAGATTTCGACTTTTTCAGCACTAGCTACCGCGTGCTGCTGGCGATGGTTAGCCGCTTGCGCCTGATGAACACCACGGCCCGGCACGATTTGCCCGACGATCCGGAAGAGCAAATCAAACTGGCCCGGCTGCTGGAATACCCCGACCGCGAAAAAATGCTGCTCGATTGCCAGAGGCTCACCCGCGAAAACCGCGCCCGCTTCGAAAAAATCTTCGCCCACGAAGGTGCCGGCACCGGCGGCGGCGGGATTTAAAGTAAATTCGAAGATCAACTACGTAGGGTGGGTCAAGCGTAGCGCGACCCACCCTACTACAGCTCGACCGGCAACCGTACGCATGACGTTCTCCGGCCGCTTTACGTGTCACTTCTCCCCGCTTCAAAACTCAATCGTTTCTGCTTGCGTGGCAGGCAAGACGAAGATTTTGCCATCCCCCATGCGGCCGGTGCGGGCGACTTCCACAATTTTGCGGAGGATTTCCTCGGCCCGGGCGTCGTCGACCCAGAGATTCAGTTCGACTTTGGATAAGAAAGCCAGCGAGTATTCGCTGTCGCCGTATTGATCGAGATAGCTTTTTTGCCGGCCATAACCTTTCACCTCCCGGACGCTGACGGCCTCCAAAGGGGCACGCTTCAGGCTCTCCAACACCTTTTCCGCTAAGTACGGTTTGACGATGGCGACAATTTGTTTCACAAATAAAAGCGGTTGGCAGTTAGCGACTAGCAATTAGCTGGCAACAACCCGCGATTAGCAATATCCGATATGTACAACGTTTATTCCGCTGGCCATTTGCTAATCGCTCTACTTCTCAACTAAAAAAATTCTCACCGAACAGGTCAACCGGCGGATTCGTGACCACGGTCATATCGCCGTGAACTTTCACGCAACAAGCCAATCGCATGGTGTCTTCATGGCCAATATATGCCAGACACGGCAGCGGATCGGGAATGGGCGTGGGCAACGGCGTTTTGAATTTCACCTTTTCCATCACGGTCATGGGATTCGCGTTTTGCATCCCCTGCGTAATCAGCACTCGGCAAGTGCCGCACAAGCCAAAGCCATGGCAGTTGAATAGTTTGTTGGCCGACTGCCCGACACCATTGAAACCGTAGTATAAATTGACGCCGGCCTTCAATGCTTCGCTGCGCAGATTGGCGCCATCGGAAACTTGGATTTCTTTCTTTTCGTTAACGAAGTTGATTGTGGGCATTGGCAGAGGTCAGGGGGAACAGAAGTCAAGGAGTGAGAATCGTGGGATTAACCGGAACTGTTAATTTAGTGTCCGTAGGATCAAAAATCCAGGGAGGCCAATGATTGTTCCCTGGGCAATCGAGAGGCAACGAGCCGCTATTTTCTCCTGAGCAAATCCCCCCACTCCGTGCGGCCGATCATTGTCAACACTCCGCCATAAACTGCAACACAGGCCATGATAGGCGCCACAACGCGCAGACAGGCGTTCCACGCGCCGGCATGGTAGGGAATGCTGTGCAATACCAGCAGACTAACCGCAGCCATTGCCGCGGACGCAACGATGGATCGCACGGTAGTGGCCGTCAGTCTTCGCCAGACAAGCGGCACGTGAAATTTGGAAAATAGCATCGTCAAAACCCCCGCTTGTAGCGCCGCAGATATGGCTGTCGCAGCGGCCAATCCTTTTTCAGCCAGCGGCCAAATCAGCGTGAAGTCCAGCGCTAAATTCAACCCGACCGCCCCCAATGCCACGCGCAACGGCGTGATCCGATCGCCCACGGCATAAAATGCTCGCACCAACACGGGCAGCGCACAGTAAGCCCACACGCCGGCGCCGTATACAGCGATCATGCCGGCAGCCCGTTGAGAATCGTCGGCGGTAAAGCGGCCATGTTCAAATAGCAATCGGGCAATCGGCTGGGCCAATACAACCAGGCCAACTGCGCTGGGTACCGCAGCCAACAGCACCATCCGCAATCCCAGGGTTAAATCGCCTGCCAACGCCGCGCGATCGCCCCGGGCCGCATGTTGCGCCAGCAGCGGAAATGCCACGGTCGCCGCGGCGATGCCGATCAAACCCAGCGGGAACTGATACAATCGCTCGCCAAAATAAATCGCTGCTGCGGCGCCCTGTTCCATGGGGTATGCAACATTTCCCAGCCAGGCGATGGTGTGTGGCCCGTTTTTCGGCGCGGCTAATGCCCAGGCCACTACGCTATCGGAGAGCGTATTTAGCTGCGTGACGGTTAAAGCCAGCGTGGTGGGAATCATGCCCAGGCGAATTCGCCGTAACTGAACCAGCGTGGAATCGAATTTGTGATCGGCGTGAAGCGCCGGCTTAACCATGAAACCTTCAGCCCGCAGCGCCGGCCACTGCACCATCCATTGCGCAATTCCGCCGATGAGAATGCATGCGGCAAGTGCGTAGCCTTGAACAACCGGATTGCTCGAAACATGCGGAGCGACGCAGACCGCGCCGATAATCCAGCACGCATTCAATGCCGCCGGTGCGAAAGCCGGTGCCCCAAATCGTCCCAGCCCCTGCAATGTAGCCGAAGTAATCGCCATAAGGCACACCAAAATCAAATAGGGCAACAGGGCCGCCGTGAGCCCTGCCAGCAGCAGGACATGTGGATTGTCCTTGGCCAACCATGCCCAAACGCCAATGCCTAATTCAACGATGAGCGTAACAATCGACAACAGCAACGCCAGCCACTTCATCGTGGCGCGGAACAATTGCCAACCACTGGAGCGATTTTCTTCTAAAGCCTGCGTGAACACCGGCAAATAACTCGCCGTGAGCGCGCCTTCACCAAACAGCGCCCGAAACAAATTGGGAATGCGAAAGGCAATTACCAGGGCATCCAGCACCCCACCGGCCGCCAGACCAAACAGCGCCGCTATAGCGCTGTCGCGCACCAATCCCAACACGCGGCTGGCAAGCGTGCCGACGCTGGTAATCACCGTGCCGGTCAGCAGAGGATGGCGTTCGCCGGTTGACATTGTAGCACGATGGTAAAGCCGGCCAGCGGAACATGAAAGGCGAAATTGTGGCTCTCGAGCTTCCGCATAACCCATTTGCAACCGGCATTGCAGCTTGGCCACTCCCCCACTTGTGAAACGTCGCCCAACTGCTTACGTTCAACGGCGGTTCGACGACGACAGCGGTCCCCCACATACGCCCTTTCTGAACGGATTCACAGCCATGGCCAATTACTCGAAATATCAGCAGAAAGTCATCAAAAACTATTACAACAACCAGGAAGCCATCCTGCTGCAACGCTTGGGCGAGCATGTCACTGAACTGTATTTGGCCGAGGGAAAAGCCCGGGCCAAGCGCTGGAAAGACATCGCCAAAGTGCTAGAAAAGTTGAAGATACCCTCCACTCGCGTCGAAAACTTGCAGCAAAAAGACAACCCATCGCTGCTGGCCAAGCTGCTCGAAGAACTACTGGCCAAACAAAAGTGAACCGCCCACTTTTTTCTGCATTCCTACAGCTCCTGACTCCTGAACCCTCTTCCATGCCCAACAACGCCGCCATCGCCGACGAGCTTCGCTGGAAAAAAATCCCGGTGCTAGACGATGGCTTCGTCTGCCTGGTCGACGTCATGGGGGACGATCCGGCCGTCGTTCAAGCGGCCCGTGTAAGTTACGGCGAAGGCACACGCAAAGTTTCCGACGACCGTGGGCTCATTCGTTATCTCATGCGGCACCGGCACACCACGCCGTTCGAAATGGCGGAAATCAAGTTCTTGGTGCGTGTCCCTATGGATTGCTGGCGGCAATGGATTCGCCACCGCACCGCCAACGTAAACGAGTACAGCACTCGCTATTCGCTGGCGATCGACGCCGCCCAGGCCACGCAACCGACGCAGTGGCGCTCGCAGGCCACCGGCAATCGCCAAGGCAGCGGCACAGCCGTCAGCGCCGAAACGGGCGCCAAGCTTTCGGCCACCGAAGCCGAATTTCAAATCCATGCCCGGCGTATGTACGAAGAGCGAATCGCCGCCGGCGTGGCCCGCGAGCAAGCCCGAAAAGATTTGCCACTATCGACTTATACCGAAGCCTATTGGAAAATCGATCTGCACAACCTGCTGCATTTTTTGGCGCTACGGATGGATTCGCACGCCCAGGAAGAAATTCGGGCCTATTCCACGGCCATGGGCCAGCAAATTGTGCAGCCGCTGTTCCCGCTCGTGTGGGAAGCGTTTGTCGATTACCGGCTGGAAGCCATGTTTTTGACGCGGCTGGATCGAGAGTTGATCGTCCGATTGATGACTCGTTTGGCCGCCACCGGCCGCGCGCGCGGAACCGCCGAAGATTTTATGGCCGTCCAAGATTCCACCTGGATCGGACTGAATCGCTGCCGCGAGCGCGACGAATGCCAGGAAAAACTAATTTCGCTCGGGCTGCTGGAAAGTAACGCCTGACCAAGATTGTCCTTAACTCACGCACAGCTTTTTTCGGTGCATGCCATGTCCGCTCGTGACGAATTGCTAACGCTCAATAAAAAACTCCTCGACGCTATCGTGGCGGGCGATTGGAAAACGTACGAGGAACTTTGTCACCCACAACTCACGTGCTTCGAGCCTGAGGCACATGGGTATTTGGTCCACGGCATGTCTTTCCATCGGTTTTATTTCGACTTGCCCAATGGCGGCGGTCAGCGCAACACCACGATGATAGCGCCGCATGTGGTTTTTTGCGGCGAAGATGCGGCCGTCGTGGCTTATGTACGGCTGACGCAGAAACTTGGCCCTGATGGCAATCCCGTCACCACGGCCATGCAGGAAACGCGCGTGTGGCAGCGCGACGGGGGCCGTTGGCGGCACATTCATTTTCACCGCTCGGCATGTCCAGGCAATTAGCGATTAGCGATTGGCAAGCACCCACGCTGCCATGATCGGCTAATTGCTAACCGCTAATTGTTCTCTGCTCTCTTCCCGAATGCGGCGATGAATTTCTTCTCGGTGGATCGGCAAATGCGCAGGGGCCGTAACTCCAATTTGCACCCGGCCACGGCCAATGTCGACCACGTTCACCACAATGTCTTGGGCAATCACAATCGACTGTCCCTGCTTGCGCGATAGAATCAGCATGGCAGACTCCTTTCGAGATTGCCAGATTGAGGGGACATCCCCTA